>DASTVU010000247.1:0-3188 GCA_035758935.1 Pyrinomonadaceae bacterium
GATGAAAAAGTCTTCCTGGCGAGGTTTACCAACTACCGTGGCCGGGTAGATTGCATCGCGACGATGAAAGACCGCATCGACGTTGAAGACTGGGTAATCATGTTGCAGCGAATAGTAACCGTAGTGATCGCCGAAAGGTCCTTCCGGTCGCCGTTCGTGTGGAGGAGCGTGGCCAACTAACGCGAATTCCGCTTCTGCCGCGAGACGATGACCAGCGCCAAGCGGATTGCTCGACATCTTGAGTTTCTCTCCGGCAAGTAACGATGCGAGCACCAGCTCGGGTACGTCTTCAGGCAGTGGTGCGATCGCGGCGAGAATTAGTGCCGGTGGTCCACCTAGAAATACCGTCACCGGAAGCGGCTGGTTCATTCGTTCGGCTTCGCTGTAGTGAAACCCACCGCCTTTCTGAATCTGCCAGTGCAAACCTGTCGAGCGTGAATCGTAGACCTGCATGCGATAGACACCGAGGTTGTGTTTCTTCGTGACGGGATTCTCGGTGTAGACGAGCGGGAGCGTGATGAATGGTCCGCCGTCCTCTTGCCACGTCGTTAACACAGGCAGTTGATCCAATCGTGCCGGACGATCGACAACCTGAGTGACAGGGGATCGCGATGTGTTCTTGGTTCCGAGTTTGAGTAGATCGAGTGCCACCGAACGATGCTGCCAGAGTTCGGTAAATTTTGGCGGCAGAATCGATTCAGCAATATGAACGAGGTCGCGAACCAACGCTTCAGGCTTCGGACCAAACGCAAGATTGATGCGCCGCTCCGTGCCAAACAGGTTGGTGACAACCGGGTAACGACTGCCTTTGACGCGCTCGAACAGCAATGCCGGTCCACCTTCGCTGATCACGCGTCGATGGATCTCAGCCAGCTCGAGGTATGGATCAACCTCGGCTTTGATGGTGATGATTTCGTTTTCTCTGGTGAGTAAGTCGAGAAAGGTGCGGAGACTGGGGTGCATTTGGGTGCGGAGTGGCGCCTTGTGCTTTGTTCTTTGTTCTTGGTGCTTTGTACTTAGTGATTTGTAATTAGCTAACTACAAAGTACAAAGCACCAAGTACTCCATCAAGGCTTTTCAATACTCCGTGGTCGCGTTCGCGTCGTCGTCGCCGGCTCGCCAAGTCGTTTCTCAATCTCGTCGTGCGCGCCTTCCGCCGCTTCGGCGACATACGGCTGGTGCGACTCGCGAAATGGCTTGATCAGATCGAGAGTTTGCGCGTCGCCGATGCGCGCGAGTGCTTTCATCAGTCCGGCGTTAATGCGCGGCGCGTTGGTCGTTCGTTTAAGAAACGGATAAAGCAGCTCGGGGCTCTCCAACTCCGACAGATAACCGACGGCCTGATTCTGCCTTCCGGAATCGAGCTCATCGACGATGCGATACAACGCCTCCGCTCGACCCATTCGATACAGCGCCCAATCGAGCGCGAGTCGCACCTCTTTGTTCTTTTCCTGAAGGTGATAACCTTCAACCAGTTTACGTTGTTTAGTCGCCGCAAGCTTCGCGAGCGCCTCGGCACTGCGTTGTCGGACCAGCGGATCCGTGCTTCCAAGTTGTTTTGCAAACTCAGCCGGATCCGAACGCGCATCAACACCATCAATCGGCACCTGCTGCGCGTTTATAGAAATCATCGCGAGGAGAACCAATCCAACAGTGTAAATCAGTTTCATATCCGTAAAATCCGTGGCTACCCAGCGGTTTGCTTTTTGCGAAGTAGCGCTGTATTCAGATCCAACTCCGTAATCGGAATCACTTCCACATTAGGATACTTCTTCTGCAACTCCGGCAGGAATGCTTTCGCATTGCCCACGATAATTATGTTACTCGTTTTCGCGTCCAGTCTCGTACCCGCAAACTTCTGAATATCGGCGGTCGTGATCGTCTGCACGTTGTTGATGTAACGATTGATCTCGTCGAGACCCAATCCGTACAGAGCGAGCGAGCCCACTTGACCTGCGAGCCCGGCCGCAGTTTCGAGATTGCGCGAAAAGTTTCCGATCAGTACTGCCTTGCGTGGCGTCAGTTCGAGATCCGCAGGCGGTGACGAAGACAAACGACTAATCTCGCCCAGCAACAGATCGGCGACCTGAGCGCCTGACTCATTCTTCGTCTGCGCCGACGCGACGAATGGTCCAACATCGCGTCGCGTGTCGAGCGTGCTGGCGGCGCCATAACTCAAACCGCGCTTGATTCGGATCTCCTGATTGAGGCGTCCCGAGTAACCACTCAGCACCGAGTTGCTGACGATGCCACGGAAGTAATCCGGATCTTTCCGGTTGATTCCGGTGCGCGCAAGATACACAGCAGCCTGTCCGGCGTCTGGTTTGTCGATCACTACGACTCGACCCGTCTTGGCGTCAGCGTTCTGCATTGCCGCACTCATCGACGGCAATGGTGTCGATGGCTTTTGCCAGTCACCAAAATGCTTAGTCGCTAATGCGATTCCGTCTTTGGCGCCGATGTCGCCACCGATCACGAGAATCGCATTGTCAGGACGGTAATACCGCGAATGCATTTTCGTGATGTCGGCCCCGGTGATACGCGTCAACGACTCCGCCGTGCCGGTAATCGGATGACCATAAGGACTGTCGCCAAATACGACTCGAGCAGCCACAAAGCGCGCAATCGATCCCGGTTCACCCATGGCAAGCGTGATATTGTCGAGATACTGCTGTCGTAATCGCTCGACTTCTTCACTCTTGAACGTCGGTCGCCGCACAACATCAGCAAGAATCTCCATCGCCGGAGAAATCCTCGACGACATCACACTGACATTGGCATACGAAGAATCCCAGCGCGCACCCGAGTCGAGCGATCCACCAAGACTCTCGATCTCCTGCGCGATCTTTGTGGCGTCGCGAGTCTGGGTTCCCTTCGTGAGCAGGCTCGCGGTCATGTCGGCCAAACCAGCCAACTCAGATGGATCTACTTCACCGCCATTTTTGATCAGCAGTTGCGCGGAAATGAGCGGGAATTCGCGACGCTCGATCACAATCACGCGCAGTCCGTTTGGAAGAGTTTCCTCGACGGGTTTTGGAAATGCCACCGAACGTGGTTGTGCCGGCGGTGGAGGTGTTGCCTGCGGTGTTTGTGCTTTGACACCCAATACGCAAAACAACAAAGCAGCAAATAAAACCGGTTTCACGCAAGGCCGCAAAGATGCAAAGATGTCTCTTTGGTTTTCCTTT
>DASTVU010000248.1:0-5282 GCA_035758935.1 Pyrinomonadaceae bacterium
CAGGAACACGATCCGCAGGACATTCTGCGTGCCGTCGTTCAGGACGACGTGCGGCGCGTGATCAATACGACCGTCGGACGCGTTATCTTTAATGATTCGATTCCCGCAGGCCTGCCCTTCATCAACGGCACGTTGAAGAAGAAAGGTCTGCAATCACTCGTTAATTATTCGCACATCCGTCTGGGCCATGAGATGACCGTCAAGATGCTTGACGATCTCAAGACCCTCGGCTTCCTGTATGCCACCAAAGCCGGAATCTCCATCGGTATTGACGACCTGGTGACACCACCGGCCAAGCGCTCACTCGTAGAGAAAGCCGACAAGGACGTGATCGCGGTTGAGCAGCAGTATCAAGACGGCGTTATCACTAACGGTGAACGCTACAACAAGGTAATCGCGATCTGGTCTGAGGTGACTGACAAAGTAGCGAAAGAGATGTTCAAGGCGATGGATGATCGCGAGCGCGCCAGTGGCGAGCTCAATCCAATCCTCGTCATGAGCGACTCCGGCGCTCGTGGTAGCGCACAGCAGATTCGCCAGCTTGCCGGTATGCGCGGTCTGATGGCTCGTCCCTCGGGCGAAATCATCGAGACTCCGATCCAGGCAAACTTCCGCGAGGGCCTAAACGTGTTGCAGTACTTCATCTCTACACACGGCGCTCGCAAAGGTCTGGCTGACACGGCACTCAAGACCGCTGACTCAGGTTACCTGACCCGACGACTCGTCGATGTGGCCCAGGACGTGATCATTAGCGAAGATGACTGCGGTACTCTGCGCGGTATCTCCGCGAGCGCCATCGTCGAAGGTGGGGAGGAGATCGAGTCGTTGCGCGACCGCATCGTCGGCCGCACGGGGCTCGACGACGTCACGGATCCAATTGAGGGCTCTGTAATCGTGTCCGCTAACCAGGAGATCGACGAAGACCTGGCTGCGGAGATTCAGCGTTCGGGTGTGCAACGCGTTCGCATTCGTTCGGTGTTGACCTGCGAATCGCGTCGTGGCTGCTGCATCAAGTGTTACGGACGCAACCTCGCAACTGGTCGTCCGGTTGAAATCGGTGAGGCTGTCGGCGTCATTGCCGCCCAGTCAATCGGTGAGCCCGGCACACAGCTGACGATGCGTACGTTCCACATCGGTGGTACTGCTCGTCTCGAAGAGTCCTCGAAGCACGAGGCTCGTCAGGACGGCACGGTCAAGTATCTCGACTTGCAAACGGTCAAGAGCCGCAAGGGCGAGCGCATCGCGATGAACCGCAACGGTTCGTTGACGATCATCGACGATCGTGGCCGCGAGGCAGCGCGTTATCAGATCGTTTACGGTGCGCACATCCTCGTCGAAGACGGCAGCCGCGTCACACAGGATCAACTCCTGGCGACGTGGGACCCGTTCACGTTCGCGATTCTTACCGAAGTTGCTGGACACATTAAGTTCCAGGATCTTAAGGAAGGCGTGACGTTTGACGAAGAAGTGGACGAAGTAACCGGTCAGTCGCGCATGGTCGTGAAGGACTCGCCCGACGAGAAGAAACAGCCGCGTTTGGAAATTCGCAGTGCCGGCAACAAGGTGCTGAAGACTTACCAGATGCCCGTGCGTGCTAACCTGATGATGCAGGACGGCGAGGTAGTTGAGCCGGGTGACATCATCGCGAAGATCCCGCGTGAAACGACCAAGACCAAAGACATCACCGGCGGTTTGCCGCGCGTCGTCGAGCTCTTCGAAGCACGACGTCCTGCGGAAACAGCGGTCATGTCTGAAATCGACGGCACCGTTACACTCGGCGCGATTTCGAAGGGTAAACGCAAACTGATCATTACCGGCGACGACGGTGAAGAGCGCGAGTACGACATCCCGCGTGGTACGCACATCAACGTGCAGGATGGCGACCGTGTTCGTGCCGGCGAAGCGCTTATGGATGGACCACTCAACCCGCACGATATTCTGCGAGTTCTGGGTATGAGTCGTTTGCAGGAATACCTCGTAAACGAAATTCAGGAGGTCTATCGTCTGCAGGGCGTGAACATCAACGACAAGCACAT
The DNA here is from genome assembly GCA_035758935.1 of Pyrinomonadaceae bacterium. Taxonomy (GTDB): domain Bacteria; phylum Acidobacteriota; class Blastocatellia; order Pyrinomonadales; family Pyrinomonadaceae; genus PSRF01. The sequence continues at coordinate 2,037 of DASTVU010000248.1, forward strand.
CGAAGTGATTGTTCGACAGATGTTGCGCTGGGTGAAGATCAAGGAAGTCGGCGATACGGAGTTTCTGCTCGAAGAGCAGGTCGATCGTTTCCGCTTCCAGGACGAGAACGAGCGTGTACGACAGGAAGACGGCGAAGTGGCACAAGCCGAGCCGCTCTTGCTGGGTATCACGAAAGCTTCGCTCTCGACCGATTCATTCATCTCGGCTGCATCGTTCCAGGAGACCACGCGCGTGCTTACCGAAGCTGCGATTTCTGGTCGCGTGGATTACCTGCGCGGATTGAAGGAAAACGTGATCATGGGGCGGTTGATTCCGGCCGGCACCGGCATGGAATACTATCGCAACGTTGATATTGAGCGTGATGAAACGATCGATCAGGGTAGGGATCGCGATCTCGATGAGTTTCCCGACATCGTCGGCGGCCACGAGATGGTGTTGCCACCGCGTGAGCCAATCGTAGTACCCGCGGCAGCAGCGAGTGACGGCGATGGCGTTGCCGAGCCCGATACTGATTCAGACGAATAGTTAGTTTGTAGTCCACACAAGCCATCCACAGATTACGCAGATTATCGGTGTAATCTGTGGATGGTTTTTTTATTCACTTCTTAATTCCTGGTTTCTTATCCTTTCGCAGTGCTTGCAAATCGCCAGGTTTGCCGTCACCTCACTGACGCGTTGTAATGTATTGGTTTTTCCCTGTGACGTTATCCGACTGATTCGCAGCCCACAAAGCGTATGCTCGCCTCGCTGTTGGACCAGATGATAGATGTCCGTCATGATTCTTGTCGCGTACATCGCAACCACCTCGTCTGACCTTTTTTCATACAAACCAAATCAAAAACTGCTTCTATTAAACGCCCCTCGCAAACGTGATGCCGTGTAGAATGAGGGCGATGAATCTGAAACAGCTCAAAGCTCTGCCCGGTGCGCGCAAGACGGGGATGCCGGAGTTTGTGCCGCCGCAACTGGCTACTCTGACCGACAAGCCGCCGGTGGGTGATGCGTGGTTACATGAATTGAAGTTTGATGGCTATCGCTTGCTCTGCCACCTGGAGGGTCGGCAGGTTCGTTTCTGGACCAGAAACAGGAAAGACTGGACGGCGAAATTTACGGCGGTTGGCAAAGCCGTAAAGGCGCTGCCTTTGAAGAGTGCGATTCTTGACGGCGAGATTGTCGCGTTGGACGAGAAGGGGCGCGCGAGTTTTCAGCGGCTTCAGCAATCGATCAATAAAGGCTCCGCGGCAGGCCTGATCTTTCATATCTTCGATTTGATCTATATCGACGGCTTCGATCTCACGCGTTGTCCGTTGCGCGAGCGAAAGCGGGTGCTCGAGGAGTTACTGGCGGCCGTGGGCGAATCGGGTCTATTGCGTTACAGCGATCACATCGAAGGAAGCGGAGCGCAGTTTTTCAAGGAAGCCTGCAAGCTGGGGCTCGAGGGCATTGTTTCAAAACAAGCAGACTCGGCATACGAATCAACGCGCAGTCGCAACTGGCTGAAGATCAAGTGCATCAAGCGGCAGGAGTTCGTCATCGCTGGCTACACGTTGTCCGACAAGGGAATCCCGTTCAGCTCGCTAATCCTCGGCTTCTACGAAAAAGGCAAACTAATCTACGCCGGACGCGCCGGCACCGGCTACACGAATGCGATGCGCGTTGATTTGAAAAAGCAACTCGACCGCATAGCAGTCGACAAACGTCCGTTCGCCGAGATCCCCAAAGATCCCGACCTGCGCCGCGCCATCTGGACCGAACCGAAGCTCGTCGGTGAAGTTGCATTTACTGAATGGACCGACGAGGGTATCATTCGCCACCCTTCTTTTCAGGGTTTGCGCGAAGACAAAAAACCCCAGGAAGTCGTACGCGAAAAACCATCTTAATCCGTATAAAATCCGCGTTAATCCGTGGCTAAAAAGAGGAATCGCTTCTCAGACTGTGGGATGAGGAACGGTTCGAAATTCAACCTGGTCTTCTTTAACTCTTCTCCCAACGCCTCACCACCAAACAAAAGCAGTTTGCTGCCTTTCGGTGCCCACTCAATCAGAGCGGGCAGCTTTTGCATGAATTGATCTAATGCGCGACAGGTGACGAAGACGGCAGCAGGAGGTTCGACTTGTTCGAAGGGCCGGGCGATGATTGTTGCGTTCAGGTGAAGTTGCGTTGAGATTTCACGGAGGAAGACGGATTTCTTTTGAGAAGATTCGATCAACGTTGCTTCAAGATCAGGCCTTGTTATGAGACAGGGGATGATGGGCAAGCCGCCGCCCGAGCCGATGTCGGCGACACGGGCGTTCTGCGGGAGGTGCTTCAGAAGAAGTAATGATTCGAGAACGTGCCGAACAGCGAACTCTTCCGGCGCGCAGGGCGCGACGAGGTGTAGCCGATCATTCCAGCGTGTGAGTAAACTGTAGTACTCCCCGAGCTGCTTTATGGTCTCGGCGAGGAGATCAAGGTTGAAGCTCCCCATGTTTGCTACTAAAGACTGTTCGAACTTATTCACACACGAAGCATAGATCATGATTGACGATTTTGTTGAGCAGCATCAGTTTCTCGGAAATGCCGTAGCGCGAATTATTCACGAGCACGTGGCGTCGCTCGCTACGCGGAGAGTCACGCCCGAAGCCACACCCGCGGAGTTGGAAAAACTATTCGACGAACCGCTGCCCGAGAAGGGAATTGCGCTGGAGGACATCCTTGAGCGTTTTCGAAACGACATTGCGCCGAACGCGATGGGTGTTCCCAGTCCCAGATACTTCGGCCAGTTTAACCCGACACCACTCCCGATTGGTGTGTGGGCCGACGCGTTGAGCTCGATGCTCAATCAGAATGCCGGCGCGTGGCGCAATGGTCCAACGTCGGCCATGATTGAGGCGCGTGTGACGCGTTGGCTTTGCGATCTTTTGAATTATGGCGCAAAGAGTTTTGGAACCCTCGCGAGCGGCGGTTCGGAAGCGAATCTGATTGCGTTGAAATGCGCAAGAGACAGTATCGCGAAGAGTATTAAAGAGCGTGGCTTGCGGACAGCGCCAAGCGACCCGGTCATCTATGCTTCAGAACAATGCCACTATTCGATCGATAAGAGCGCGGACATTCTTGGTTTGGGTCGTGAGGGACTGAGAAAGATCCCGACTGACGATCGTTTTCACATCCGACTTGACGCCCTGAAAGATGCGATCGCGCGTGATCGTGAAGCTGGACTGTTACCGTGCTGCATCGTCGGCGTAGCCGGTACGACCTCAACTGGC
>DASTVU010000249.1:0-4619 GCA_035758935.1 Pyrinomonadaceae bacterium
GTATCCGGTGAATCTTCGACGATAAGAACGTCGAGTCCCTCGAGCGAATGACGTTTCTTGTCCACCGTTTCTGATGCAACTTTGCCTGTCGGCGCGAGGTCGAGCTTAAAAATAAAGGTTGCGCCAGAACCGACTCCGTCAGAGGCTGCGTGCAGTTTTCCGCTGTGCATCTTCGCGAGCGCGTCGGCAATCGCAAGGCCGAGGCCCAAACCTCCATGCCGTCTTGACGTCGAACCGTCTGCCTGACGAAAACGATCGAACACGTGTGGCAGAAACTCTGGCTCAATTCCAACACCATTATCGATTACCTCGAGTTCTGCCTGCTCGCCGTTAAGTCGCGTATTGATCCTAACCTTGCCGCCCGGATCAGTGAACTTGATCGCGTTTGAAATGAGGTTCCAGGAAATCTGTTGCAGCCGAACAGGCTCGCCCATCACTATCAAACTTGCCGGCCACAAAGACACATTTAACTCGATGTTACGTGCGGCGGCCGACGTACGCACAGTATCAACGGCAGCTTTCACAGCCATATTGAAATCCGTTGCCTTCGGCTCGAAATGAAGTTTTCCGGTTGCGATGCGTGAAGTATCGAGCAGATCGTCGATCAACCTCGATTGCAGCCAGGCGTTACGCTCTATCGCATCTAGCGCCTGCAAGACGCTCTTCTCATCGAGGGTTCCGCTGCGCAATAGTTTTATCCATCCCACAACAGGCGTCAACGGTGTTCGCAACTCGTGAGAGAGCGTCGCGAGGAACACGTCTTTAGCACGGTTCGCGTCCGCAAGCTCCGCGTTCAAGCGTGTAAGTTCCGCAGTACGCTCTTCAATCCTCTGCTCCAAATCCAGATTCAACTGTCGCAGATCTGCGCGTGCCTTCTGCTCCGCGAGCATCAGTCGCCGGTGTTCGACGCCTCTGCGAATCGTATGTTTCATGCTTTCGATGTCGCAGGGTTTTACGAGATAGTCGTATGCACCTTCCTGCAACGCAGCGATCGCCGATTCGACTGACGCAAAACCTGTCAGCACAACTGAAATCGTGAGTGGAGCATGGCGCCGGATGCTGCTGAGGACTGAAAGACCGTCGCCTCCTTCCATGTGCAGGTCAGTGAGCACGAGGTCGTAGTCTTTTTTGCTGAGCAACTCGATCGCTTCCTCACCGCTCGAGGCAGTGTCGACAACGTAGCCTTCATTCTCAAAAATCGCGGCAGTAGTGATGCGCAGACTCTCTTCGTCGTCCACGACAAGCAGTCTGGGTTCCTCGACGAGCGGAGCAAAAGGTCCGGGCTCATCCATGGGAGCATCATTTCCTGATTGATCGAATGATTGACTCATTTATGTCGACACCTTAGATTCGCTTATCAGTTCTTCAAGGATAGGCGATTCAACCTGCAGCACAATGCTGAAAACTGTTCCGCGACCAACTTCACTACTCACTTCGATGCGGCCACCGTGCTGTCTGACGATGTCCTGTGTGACCCACAATCCCAAACCAGTACCTTTCTTACCGGTTGAAAAGAACGGATCGAAGATGCGTGCCAGATCGTCTTCCGCGATACCGATGCCACTGTCGCTCAGTTGTACGACAATCGACGGTTGCAACGCCTGTTCGTAGCGCAAGGTCGAAATCACGATCTCACCATCGCCCTTAATTGCCTGCTGCGCGTTGATAATCAGGTTGAGAAAAACCTGCCGCAATTGATCGGCACGAGCTCTGATGTGCGGCAATTGCTCGTCGAATTCGCGCGTGATGCGAATCCGCAACTGGCGCATTTTCTTTTCCATCAACACGAGGGTTTCTTCGAGCAACTGGTTGATGTCGACCCAGTCAACTTCACCCGGACGCCGCGCAAAGCCAAGCATTTGGCGGATGATGTGTGAAACTCTCTCGGTTTCTTTCCTGGCGATCTCCAGAAAGCGCGTGTTCTTGCCGTCACCAGTCGATTGCATCAAGTAAAGCGCGTTCTTGATCGCTTCGAGTGGATTATTCACTTCGTGCGCAATTGACGCTGCGAGGCGTCCGACCGCCGCAAGTTTTTCTGACTCGAATAACTGCTGTTCGACGCGGCGCCGTTCGAGTTCGCGAATCTCAGTCAGGTCGTGAAGAATTGAGACGACGGCGGTGACCTGACCAGTCGCATCGAGAACTTCACGAGCCGTGATTTCCATCGGCAACGAGCGACCACCTTCCGGATCGATTAGCTCGATCTCTGCCTGGCGACCCGTCTCCGACGCTGATGCAAGTGTGGAAATAAAAGAAGTGAGTTTGACTGCATTCGTGCGCACTGCCGCAGCAGCCGACGACTTAAACGATGTGTTCTCCTGAAACAACAACTCCGCGCGCCGGTTAAAGAGAATGAAATTTCCGGCCGAATCACAAACCACAATCGGATGACCGACGTTCTCAATGATCAAATCAAGACGATCGCGCTCACGACGCGACTCCGCTTCAGCCTGTTGTAGTTTGACGAAGTTACGCGCGAGCTCCTCGTTTGCTTCACGCAAATCAGTAACGTCGCGAAAGATTGAAACAAGACCGAGCGGTTCGCCACGCGCATTTGCCGCGGGTGTTGAGATAACTTCGAAGTGAATATCCGAACCTTCGATCGGATCAACGAGTGTGATGTCTCGTTGTATGACTTCCGACGACGATACAGTGGCGCTCGAGAGGTAAGCAGAAAACAGCAGGTCGTTCATCTTCAACGCGCGCCGTTTTCCTTCGCCCGCGTTTGCTGAACCGCTGAACAATTCTTCAGCGCGCCGGTTTTGCAGAAGTATTTCGTTGTCGAGATCCGTCAGAACGATCGGATCCGCAACCGACTTCATAATCGACTCAATCCACTGTCGTTCGCGCTGGAGTTTAGTAACGGTGCCGACAAGTCGTTCCTGATGTGTTGCCAGAGAAGCAACAATGCCGATGCGCTCGGCGAAACGCTTGATGAGTGTTACTGATTCTGAATCGGCGGCATCCTGGTTAATGCCGATGTAGAGCACACCCAACCGCGCACCAGGTTCAAAGGTCCAGTATTGGCTTGAGGCTCTCAACGCTCCGGACTTGGAGGCAATTTCCGAAATGCCAAAAAGCGGTATGGCAAGGACATCGGACTGCCACTGCATGTTTGCGAAGAGACTGCGCGACGAATCGTCCTCTTCGATTGAAACCCACAGCGGTTGCGCGTCGTGGATTACGCGAACACACGCGGCGCTGGAGTCGAGCGGCATTTCGACGCGCGTATCACCGTCGAAACCGATAGCGGCACGCATTCGCAATTCGGCATCTCGTTCATTGATTATGGCGATTGCGGCCTGACGATAACCGAAGTTGGTGGCGATGGCTTCCAGAGCGAGGAGCAGCCGCTCGTGCAGCTTGGGCGTTGCCAGCATCTGCGTCGTCGTCTCGATAAAGACGTCATATTGCCGCAGACGCGGGCTTGCCCGATCAGAATCCGAGATTGATGGGGCGTTGCGATAACCTAGTTCTGTGGGAACCTCTCCCATAGCCTGTGTTTCATTGTCAATTTCCGATTGCCGATTGCCGATCTATTAGCGGCCGCCACTCTTCAAATTGGAAATTGGCAATTGGCAATCGAAAACTTCACGTTCACTTTTTCTCTTCAACACTGACTCGACGGCGCGTTTCGGTTTCTACCACTTCACCTCCCGGTGTCAGTGCTGGTCGGGATACCGCAGGCGTCAACCCCACCGCCTCAGCGTATTTCAAATAAGTATCGATTGAGGCAACCACAACACGGGCTTCGATCGTAATCAAGTCAATACCCACGAGTGAGATTCTTACCCACGCGTCGATTACGATGCCCTTGTCGAGCACACGATCGAGGACGTCAATTAAACTGGTTCCGCCTGGTGCTCTTTCGACAGCCATTTGCTTCGGTTCCTTTTTATTAGTTTCGAAAAACGAGCATACTGCGCGAGGATTGACGGCGCTTACTGCCCTTTTTAAAACCTCTTGACTTTATATACAGACTAAGTCTTGCGACGCTTCGCCTTGCCTTTGCGACGACTGTTTGCAATCGGATTCTGCTCGCTACTAACTGCAGCCAGATTGGCTGCCGCGAGCTTTCTGATTTCCTGTTCAAGTTCCGAAAGCCGCTCACGCAGTTCGACATTTTCAGCTTCTGCGCGTTCGGCCCGGGTTGTCAGATTTGTATCGTAGCGCCACCAGTTCAAGCCGATCTGCTCAGCCTTGTCGATTGAGCAAACAAGCAGACGAATCTGCAACGTAAGTAGCTCTACGTTTGCCAACGACACTTTGATGTCGCCCGCAATCACCAGTCCTTTGTCAAGAATACGGTCGAGAACATCAACCAGGCCCGGGGGACGGGCCGTAATAAGGGTAGACCGCTCGCTGGACACTTTCGCCCTCCAATAATCAGGGGGCGGCTTTACTCAAAAAGCTTAGATGGCCGCCACCATCATACGACTCTCTTTGCCGAGCACTATGCGTACTGCTAAATCAGACGACCGATTGGACCGAGATCGAGATTGAGATCTTCATCAGCTAATCCGAACTGAGATTTCAGCTCCTGGAGTTTCGCCTCCAACTTCATAAGCGCCAGGCCTAGTTCTTCGATCTGTTCAGGTGAGAGATCCCCGCCCTCCATG
>DASTVU010000250.1:0-7481 GCA_035758935.1 Pyrinomonadaceae bacterium
GTCATTGAGTACGTCGCGGCTTTGGCGCCTGTGTCGACGAGGATGAGATAGTCGCCGGTTTCGGGAAGTGTGCCGGTCCAGCTTCGCGTGTTGTCTGCCAGCGACGTGGTCGTGCTTGAAGTCATTAACATGAATCTGACCTTGCCCGGCGAGGTTAGTTGCACGGTCATCACCTGGCCGGCGCGTGCACCGACGAGCCACGTATCGGACAACTCGAGTGACACTCTGCCCTGCACCGTCGCAGACGAAGCACCGCGCCTGAATTGAACCCTTCGCGAAGACGGTTTGCTTTCGCCGGTTTCCATGTTAACGATCCGCGAACTCGCTTCCCGATAACGCTTGCCGTCATACTTGTAGATCGTTTGTGATTGTGTCGCCGCATTATCGCGCGCATCAACGCGCAAGTCGGTGTAGCCATTGCTCGAGGTTTTGAGTAATTCAAGACCAAGACCGGCAGCGCCATCGAGAATCAACTCGTAACCGGTAGAACTCTGGCGATAGAGATAGATCGAACAGTTGACCATTCCGCAGTCGCACGGACCTGACAACTCGACTTCGTACTCCGAAACGCCGTCACGATTCAGGTCGATCTCCTCGACCGACATGTTTTCTTCAGCGGCGCGAGTGCCTCCCTCTTCTTTCTCGACGCATTCACGCACGTCCGGGGAGTCGGCGAGTACCTGTTTGAGTAGTTTGCTGCGCACCTCTTTCTTAGTTTGCGCGGGCGCTTCCACGGCGAAGCCCGAAAGGCAGATAACACAAGCAATAACGGTGAGTATCTTTGAAATCATCGTCTTCTCCTCAATGCAGTAACGCGTATTTCTGAGAGAAAATAGCCACGGATTAACACGGATGACACGGATATTCATTTAACGGTTAGGTCAATGGGCGAACGCAGCCTTTCACCAAACTGCTCCACGTATGCATTCCAACTTTCGGCTGACGTGATTTTTCCGGCGCGATCCCACGCAAAGCCGGCCCAATAAGAGACAGGTGCGGTAATTCCCGGCTTCAGCACGACGAGATGATTCCGACTGTCTTCAGTTACACCTTCGAACGCGCGTGGGTCGACGAGAATCGCTAAGCCCTGCATGCCGAGATTCTTTTCCACCGGCTCCCAGATGGTGAACCAACCTCGCTCTGCATTGAGGTGCTTCTGTGCTCCCTTCACCTTCTTCAATCCCACAGCCAGGGCCAGCGAGTCACTTCCCGACGGCGCCTGATACGAAGCACGAAAGTGATTCAACTGACTGCCCGCGTCCAGCGACACACGCAGCACCTGCGACACCTTGACGCCATTCACATCAAACGGTTCATACACCAGTTCAAACATCACACGAATCGGCCCGTTCGTCAGCACGCGTGAATCGACAAAGTTGGTCGGAATGTACAGTTGGCCCTTGGTCCAGATTCCATTCCCACCACAGCCACGTGTTGGACCAGCAGAATACGCGTCGACGCCGTCACCGTGATCCACGTGATAGTTATCCACCATGTACCAGTCGTTGATTACAAGCTTCGAAGTTCGCTTGGACCAGATGTCGATGGCGCTGCTGGTTAGCGGCTCGCCTTTCCAGGTGATCAGTGCCTTGCCGTAAGTACGGTGAGCAACTAGATCGTTCTCCCACGCAAAATCGTCGAAACGCTCGCGCACGAAACGACCATAGGCACGAAAGTCTTCGCGAGAGTATTCGCGCTTTGATCCTGCGACGACAGTAAACGTTTTTGTCTCGTTAGGTTTGAAGTCAGCCTGAAAGATGAGTACGTCGGGTTTGTGATAATCGTCGTAGTCAGTGTCTACCGCCTGAGAGAGCACTTCCTTGCCCGAACTATCGCGCACATGAAGCTTCATCAGATCCTTTTCGCCAAGTGGCGCGAGGGCTTGGGCGGTCAGTTCGATCGTTTCGCTCTGACGGGCGATATTGAGTTTATTAACAGCAGTGACAGTCAGCTGTGTTTGTTGAATCGGGCTGGCTGTGCTCACACCCGCAAGGGCAAGAATCAGAAGAGCAAGCGAAATAACCTTCATTCAGGCGCTCCGCGACGCGTTGATCGTGTAACGGCTGAGGATTCTACAACGGATTGCCTTAACTGTGGTGAACCACACAGCGAAGTGAGGCTCTCACCCTGCGGATCACAACTCAAAAAGAGTTACCTTTCATCGTCCTCACCTGAGAACTATGACGAAACGCATGACGATAAGTTTGATCGGCTGCTTGCTGGCTTTTACGGCCGGCATCGTCACTGCTGCGTCGTGGGATAACAAAAAGAAGCCAGCGATCGCGGTTGAGCCTGCGAAAACCGACGTCAAAGTGCCACTTCCTGCAAGTGAGATAACTGAACCATCAACCTCGGAAATCATGCTCGCGGGTGGCCCCTCGAGGATAGTTGCCGATGAATTGCGCTTGAAGAATCAGCGGCTGCGGTATGAAGTTGAAATGCGTTACCCGCAGATCGTCGACTCCAGTGATCCTCACCTTAAGAGCCTCAATGAGCGCATACGACGATTCGCTGTCGAGCACTACCAGTGGGCACTAAACCCATCCAGGAAAGATCTGCTGCGTTACAGACAGACCTTTCCGGAAGCTTTCAACTCAGTTGAGCTCGACTATGAGATTGAGGTCGCTAGTGATTCCTTCCTCAGCATTTACTTCAATTCGTTTAACTACGGAATCGGCGCCGCACACTCGGTCCAAACGAGTTACACCATAAACTACGACCTCAAATTGCACAGAGAACTAAAACTCGCCGACCTGTTCAATCCCAACTCGAGGTATCTTGAGTTTATCGCACTCTACTGCATGCGTGAGTTGTCGCTTATGGAGCCGGTCACACCGAACGCTACAACGTTTGCGAGCTGGAATATCACAGAGGCGGGGATCCGCTTCAACTTCGATGCTTGCACTTTGAAGGCCTGCGCCGACGGTGCGCAAAAAGTGACTATTCCCTTTTCTGCTCTACGACCGTTTCTCAAACAGGCGGTGATGTCTTAGAGAGGAAGCTTGGACTTCGCATACAGTAAATTTTCCGTCTGGTCCAAAAAACTTTTCGTAACCGAAGCCACTGGCCTATCATCCTCGTGTTCTGCACCCTGGGCGCCATATTTAAGGCGTACTTTATACGAGGAAGCCGAATTCATATGGGATGTGATGTCTCGCTGCTGTCAGGAATCGAGTTCTTTGATCTATTAAAGGAAGAAGATCGATGTGAACTCGCCACTGTTATCGACACCATCAAACTAAACACCGGAGAAACACTCTTCAATACCGGCGAGCCTGGAGAATCATTATTCGTTGTTCGCTCCGGCTCGATCGAACTCTATATCAAAGACACAGCCGGTCAAAAGATCGTGCTCACCATCGCCGAAGAAGGAAGCCTCTTTGGTGAACTGTCACTGCTGGATAGTGGTCCAAGAACCGCCACCGCGATTGCGCTGACCGACTCCGAACTGCTCGTGCTCGATCGTGACGATCTGTTACTGCTTTTTCAGAAGCGACCCGATGCAGCACTCAACATGCTCGCAGCGATGAGCACGATGACGCGCAAAGCTGACGAACTGCTTCGTACGCGCGTCTCACGCAACGTCAACGAAGAGATGGAAGAGCACAGCACTCCTTTGCAACGTGTTGCAGACTGGATCGCGTGGTTTAGCGGCAGTATGCCTTTTCTGATGATCAATGCAGGATGGTTTGGTATCTGGATCACGCTCAACACAGTTCACACAGGCGTTCCGCAATTCGATCCGTATCCTTTCGGACTGCTTACGATGATCGTCTCACTGGAAGCGATCTTTCTTTCCTGCTTCGTGCTCGTCAGCCAGAACCGGCAAGCTGAGAAAGATCGCGTGCGATCCGACATCGAATACGAAGTGAACATCAAAGCCGAACTCGAAGTCACGCACCTGCATGAGAAGACGGACCGCATTTACGAAAACATGTTGGAGCGTTTTGCGAAGCTGGAGAAACTAATGGCTGCCAAAACAGGAGCGTGACTAAAAAACAACTAAAGTATAGTTCTAACGACACAAAGCGTTGGGACTTTCTCGCCGACAATGCAACGCAGCGAAGAAGGAGCGAACACTATGCGTTGGAGAGGCGAGCGGCAGAGTTCTAATATTGAGGATCGACGTGGTATCGGCGTCGGGCGAGTAGCAGTTGGTGGCGGTCTGGGCACGATCGTCATAATGGTCCTCGCGTTACTGTTTGGCGTGGATCCTCAGCGACTGCTTGAACAAGTCCCTTCTACCGAGCAACCACCCGCAACGCAAAGTTCGCGCCCACAAAATCCTGAAGAGGAAGAGTTGAAACAGTTCGTCGCTGTCGTGCTGGGGAAGACGGAAGATGTTTGGAGCGACGTGTTTCGACAACAAGGTCGTCAGTATCGCGAACCAACACTCGTACTATTTACGGACCAGGTGCGTTCAGCGTGTGGCATTGCGGGCGCGGCAGTTGGACCATTCTATTGTCCGGGAGATGAGAAAGTTTACATCGATCTCGCGTTCTACGAAGAACTGCGAAGGCAATTCAACGCTCCAGGGGATTTCGCGCAGGCTTACGTCGTAGCACATGAAGTCGGTCATCACGTGCAGAAACTTCTCGGAATCACGCAGCGCGTGGATGCAATGTCAGCGCGGACGAACGAGGCAGAAGCGAATCAACTCTCAGTGCGTTTGGAGCTGCAGGCTGATTTCTTTGCCGGGGTGTTTGCGCGCTACGTGCAGAAGCAGAATTTACTCGAAGCCGGCGACGTCGAAGAGGCATTACGAGCCGCGAGCGCCGTTGGCGACGATCAGATTCAGCGCCGCACCACCGGGACGGTCGTTCCCGACTCCTTCACACACGGAACTTCTGAACAACGCCTGCGCTGGTTCAAAAGAGGTTACGACACCGGCGACATCCGCCAGGGCGACACCTTCAACGCCACAGATCTTTAGCCACAAAAAGGCACAAGAAGCACATAAAGAGATGATTAAATCATTTGGTGCTTTTTGTGCCTTTTTGTGGCTACTTCATGAGGTCTTCGAAGGTTTGGTTGCCGATGCGATAGCGTTGCCAGTCTTTGTAGTCGAAGTGCCACCACTCGGCTTCATAGACCGTAAAGCCTTCGGCTTCCATCACGGATCGCAACAGGTCGCGGTGCCAACGCTGTAATGACGTGCCGCCGGGATAGTCTGGATAAGCACGATCGGTCGTCTCATCATAAGTGCTAACCATCTCGACCGGCTTTCGTGACTTGAGATCGTAGAGTGTGATATCCACTGCGGCGCCGCGATTGTGACGCGAGCCCTTGGCCGGGTCGGCTACAAATAGCTTCTTGTCCTGCGGCGTGGCATCCCAAAAAACCTTCGTCACATACCACGGTCGATAACCATCGTGAACGAGTAGACCATAGCCTCGCGGTTGCAGTCTGCGATTGACACGGACGAGCGCTTCGGCAGGTGCGCGTTGCAGAAAAGCGCGTGGCTCAGAATAGAAGACCGTGCCGAACAAGTTGTTGCTGGTGGCGTAACGGACATCAAGCTTGATTGTTGGATCGAGCTTGCGGAGCTCAACCAGATCCGATGGTAGAAAATCTCCGGTTTCCTGCGGCGGCTGAGCCTGAAGTGCTTCTTTGATCAACTCCTTTACCGGGCGTAGCGGCTTTACTTTGAGTTGCGTTGCCCCTTCTTCCGGACCAAGGAGGCGGCGTTCATAAATGAATCCACCAATCTTCAGGTGTGAGACCCTTTTGTTTTTATCACGCAGGAAGAAATCAGGTGAGACATCTTTCATCGACGCGGGATCGCCGCGCTTGAGTCCAAGAAGCTTCCCATCCTTCTCGAGAATAATCAGGGTCTCATTCTCACCCACGTATTCTCCCAGGAATGGGCGCCATTCAGGCGGTGCTGGATTAGGTTTTGTTGTTTGAGCGACTGTTGCTGCAGCCAGCAACAAAATGAGAAATGCGATCCGGTTAATCTTGCTCAATCTTTGTATCCTGTGAAACCAACCTTAGGACAGTACAGCCGTTCGTATCTTATCGAGCGCACCATGCAACACATCATCCTCACGCGCAATGCAGAGTCGCATGTAATTATCATGGGCCTCGCTATCCGCAAACGCACCGCCAGGCACGCCCGCCACACCCTTGCTAATCAGCATCTCATTAAAGTCGATCGCATCCCCGAATCCTTCCGGAATGCGAGCCCAAACATAGAACGCTGAACTCGAGTCGTAAATAGTGAATCCCGCCTCGGTCAGTGCTTCGACCGCTGTCTGTCGCTTGGCCGTGAATTTGTCGCGTAGCGCATCATAGTAATTCGGGTCAGACATCAGCACTTCGGCGAGCGCCAATTGCAGCGGTGTCGGTGAACAAACGTAGAACACATTGTTCGAATTGTTCATCGGCGCAATCAGTTTTGGATCGCCGTAGACATAACCGAGTCGCCAGCCGGAAATATTCCACGACTTCGAAAACGAGTTAACGGTGATCGTTCGATCCCACATACCGTCGAGCGTGGCCATCGAAATGTGCGTTCTCTCGCCCACAACGTAGTGCTCGTAGACCTCGTCAGCGATACACAGCAGATCAAGCTCCTGACAAACCGCAGCGATCGCTTCGAGCTCTGCTCTCGTAAACACTTTGCCGGTGGGATTCGCAGGACTGCACGCAATGATAGCGCGCAAAGGAAAGTGTTGGCGCTCCTTCCACTCGCGACAACGCGCACTTAGTTCGTCTACATCGAGCTCAAGACTCTCGCCATGCAAAGGCAACACATTCGAGTGACCGCCCAGTTCGTCGAGGATGCGACGGTGGTAAGGATAATAAGGTTCAAAAACAAGCGCTGAGGAATCCTTTAAGTGTGTATGCGCGATGGCAATCAGCGCGGCGGTCGCGCCCGGCGTAATCAACAACTGCAAAGGTGTCGCTTTCGGATCAACGTCGATGTTATTGAAGCGCGCGATCTTTTTTGCGACAGCTTCGCGTAAGTCGCCGACCCCCTCGGCCGGGCTGTAATGATTTCGGCTCGAGCTGATCAATCGATTCGCGGCCTCAGCGAGTTTTGGATTAATCGCGAGCTCTGATTGGCCCTGGACCAAATTTCCGCTGGGTGGGACGAGTCGGGTGATCGTGCGTATTTCTGGCTGCGGTTTGGCGGTTTTGACGTTCATTGCACTTCGCGCGGATCCTTGCATGATATTTCAATAGGTAGAACTAAAGCGCAAAAGATTACCAGCGAACGCGAACCAAAGCACGCCGAGAGAAGCAAGCAACAAAATCGTTGCTTGTATTTTCATCCAGATACTCCATCGCTTTCCAAACCATGTGAGCGCGGCGTTGACGAGAACTACGATTGTTCCAATCGCTCCGATTAGACCAACTATCTGAATCAAGCGAAACCAGAGAGTCCCACGATCGCTGAAAACTTCGAGGTGTTCGAGGCCATACATTGTAAGCCCGAACAGTGCTGCAACAAAGATCAAATTGAGCACAAAGACCAC
>DASTVU010000251.1:0-16215 GCA_035758935.1 Pyrinomonadaceae bacterium
CGCGGTCTCGGACGCGCGTTCCTGCGGAATGTCGGCGACGAGCAAATGGGCCAGGGCGGATCAACAATAACGCAGCAGCTTGTCAAGAACACTTACCTCACTCCGGAAAAAACTCTGCAACGAAAATACGCGGAAGCGATGTTGGCTCTTGCGCTCGAGCGTCGACTCTCGAAGAACGACATTTTTGCGCTCTACAGCAACGAGATTTACCTGGGCCAACGTGGTGCAGTCGCAGTTCGTGGAATCAAGGAAGCTGCTGAGGTCTTCTACGGCAAGAAACTCCAGGACATTACGTTGTCGGAAGCCGCAACACTTGCAGGAATGATTCAAAGCCCTGCACGTTATTCGCCACTCCGACACCCGGAAGAAGCACGCGTGCGAAGGAACGTCGTTCTCGCTGCGATGCACCAAAATGGCTGGATCACTTCAGAACAAACTGCGAAAGCGAGTACCGAACCGGTAACGGTTGCGTCTGCGCCCGGCGTCGAAAATTCGATGGCGCCATATTTTGTTGATTATGTGAATCGTCTTGCAGAATCGCAGTTTGAAACGTCGGGAAACAACCAGCGCATCTACACGACTATCGATCTCGAATTACAGCAGGCCGCTGAACAGGCTCTGAAACGACAGTTGGATCGTCTTGATTCGGTGTATTCAAAACGTGGTTTGAAGCCGCAGGCATCACTGGTAGCTCTCGATCCACATACTGGGAACGTCCTCGCGATGGTTGGTGGTCGCAATTACGCCGAGTCGCAGTTGAATCGTGCCACGGACGCGATGCGTCAACCTGGATCGACGTTCAAGCCGTTCGTTTATGCCGCGGCGCTCGAAGATGGTATGTCGCCTGTCCAGATGTTTATGGATGCGCCGAGGGAGTTTGTCTACGACCGCAATAAGATTTATCACCCGGCAAACTACGGCGGCGGTTATTCGATGCGAGAAGTAACGATGCGCATGGGGCTTGTAAGGTCGCTGAACGTTGTGACAGTCGACGTCGCGCTACAGACTGGTCTCGCGCGGATCGCGAATCTGGCAAATCGATTTGGATTGCCAAAGCCCGAGCGTTATCCCGCGCTCGCGCTGGGTACGGAGGAAGTGACACCACTCCAATTAGCCGGCGCCTACGCGGCTCTTGTGAATGATGGACGGCGTGTTGAAGCGAAGGCCATAAAGAGTGTTGGTGAGCCGCCGGCAACACACGCTGCGCCGGTGACTGTGGACCAGGTTGTCAGTCCAACAACTGCGTACATGATCACCAACATGCTTGCAGGCGTGATTGAACGTGGAACCGCTCGCAAGGCTCGCGGCGCCGTTAGTGGGACGGCCATCGCCGGTAAGACTGGAACGTCTCGCGACGGTTGGTTTGTGGGCTACTCGCCGAATCTCGTGTGTGTTGTGTGGATTGGTTTCGACGACAACAAGCAACTTGGCTTAACCGGCGCTGAGGCTGCTCTGCCTGCCTGGGTTGACTTCATGAACGATGCGATAGCGTTGCGGCCCGATCTTGGTGGCGAAAACTTCGAATGTCCGGAAGGGATCAAGTTTGTCGAGATTGATTCAGCTACCGGTTTGATTTCGACGGTGACGTGTCCGATGCGGGAGTTGATCGCGGTCACCGATCGCATGGCGCCGAGCTTGGAGTGTTATCTACACGGCAATTTGCCGCCGCAGACCAGTCCTTTTGCTGAAGAGAGTGAAGGGACGAGAGAAGAGATCGCGGTGAAGAAGGCGTCGCCGTTGTCGTTGAGGGATTACAGGGCGACGCGGGTTGATGTTGATCCCAGTGGTCGTCGTGCGCTCGTGAACGATATGCGCTAGTTAGACAGGATTAACAAGATTTGCATGATTACGAGATATCTTGTGAATCCTGCAAATCTCGCTAATCCTGTGTCAGTATCTTTCCAGAATCACTTGCGCGATGGCGTGTTCGCTTGTGTGTGAGAGCGAGAGATGAGTCGCGTTTGCGCTGAAGTTTTTAAATACCTCTAGTACCTGTCCGGTAAAAATCAGATACGGCGCGCCATTCTCTTTTGACGCAACTTCCACATCCTGCCAACTAATCCCGCCGCGCCAACCGGTTTGCAACGCTTTCAGCGTCGCTTCTTTTGCCGCGAACCGCGCTGCATAATGCTGTGCGGCGACCGCGCCGCGCGAGTCGCAGTACTGGCGTTCCGCTGCCGTAAAGACGCGCTCCGCAAAGCGTGGAGTACGGACGAGCACTTCGCGAATCCGCGCAACTTCGATAATGTCTATGCCAATGGAAATGATCACGACTGATGACCAACTAAGCGAAGCTGGATTTTATTGGCGCGAGCTCAACGGCGTGCGCGCGCTCATCTGTGCTCCACTCGAAGAAGATGGTTTCGTAAACGGCTTCTCAACGCGTCTCGGCGGCGTTAGCGAAATGCCCGCTGATGCGCTTAGCCTCGCAGGCTTTAACGAAGACGCAGCGGAGAACATTCTGGAGAATCGTCGCCGCTTTCTCAAGCTTTTTCCGGGACACTGGGCTCTAGCAGGTTGCTGGCAGGTTCACGGCGCCGCTGTACGCGTGGTCCAGACAGCGGCAGAAGCGAAGCCCGCTGAGAACGAGCGTGGCGATACGATTTTCTGCGATGTCATCGTTAGCCGAGCAAAGGGAGTACTGGCCGGCGTTAAAACGGCGGACTGTGTTCCGGTTTTGATTGGCGATCCTGCTACACGCGCGTTTGCAGCGGTTCACGCAGGATGGCGCGGCACGTTAGCAACGGCAGTGATTGCGGCAGTTAACCGGCTCGCAAGAGAATACGGCGCAAGACCGGAGAACTTGCGCGTGGCTATTGGCGCATCGGCTGGCCCATGTTGCTATGAAGTCGGCAGTGATGTAATCGACGCCTTTACCAGCAAGTTCGTGGACGGAGAAAAACTCTTCACTCCCACGCGACCGGGCCATGCGACGGTCGATCTGCTCAAAGCGAATCGCGATCAATTGATCTCCACCGGAGTGAACCCGGAACGTCTTCATATCGCGCCGATCTGTACGATGTGTCGAACGGATCTCTTCTTCTCGTATCGCAAGGAGAAGAGTTTGTATGGAAAAGTCGGAAGGTTGATGGCTGTTGTCGGAAGACGATAGTCTTCATTCCACAGTCAACAACATCTTCACTTCACGTGTGACTGGCGGGAAGCACGACTCATCATTGCACGCCTGAAATCTGAGCTTGCCTTTGATCTCTGCCGATCCACCTGAATAGTTTGCTGGGACGGTGACATTGAAGCGCAGCATTGCCTTTCCTTCGTAGACCGCCACGGCGCCTTTTGAAAACTTCAGGTTCCGCATCACCGCGCGTGGGTAGGAAACTGGACCAACCTGCATTCCCGAGGGTGCCTCGACGTCGAGCTTTGTTGGCACGAGAAACTTGTCCAGGGGCTTGTTCGACTGCACGTGCAGACCCGAAGGAATGCCCATTACGACGGTCGCGCGAACAATGCGACCTTTCTTAACTTGGTCCGGAGTCAGCGATCCGTCCACCTGTACATCGGCCGCCGACTGCGGCGGGACCGGGTTGGAATAAAAAGTGACTGGAATCAGGAGTATGACGAATAGCGAGAAGATCTGGCGAATTTTGGTCATTAGTTAGCTCCGACTAAATTGGTTTCCACGCGAGTATTAAGTGTAGTTTGGCGCGCGGCCAGTTGCCCACAGGCGGCAAAAATATCTCTTCCGCGCGGTCGTCGCACGTAGGTGTGAACGCCCTTCGACTCGAGAATGTTTTTGAAGCGCTCCACCACGGCATCGCCTGATGGTCGATAGGGTAGCGGTTCAGCAGGATTGTGCGGGATCAAGTTCACTTTCGATCTGATGTTATGGCGGTTGAGCAGATTAGCGAGTTGTCGTGCCTGCTCTTCCGAATCGTTGACGCCGTCCAGCATCACATATTCAAAAGTGAGACGCTCACCAGGCTTCAAAGTCTTTTCAAAAACTTTGCACGCGCTGAGTAACTCTTCAAGCGGCCACTTCTTGTTGATTGGCATGAGCTCGTTCCGCAACTCGTCTGTCGGCGCTGCAAGAGAGATGGCGAGATGTGGTCGATCGGAAGTCTCTGCCAGATCCAGAATGCGCGGCACGACGCCGGCGGTTGAAACTGTCACGCGATTTGGAACGATGTGCAGGCCCTGCGGATCAGCCATGATGCGCAAAGCCTTTAAGAGTTGGTCCAGGTTGAGGAGTGGCTCACCTGCTCCCATCGCGACGAGATTGGTCCCACGCGGTGGTTTGACCCCTTCTCCGTACGCGTCATTGAGTGCAATTTGAATTTGCTCAACGATCTCGCCGGCAGTTAATGAACGTAACAAACCGAGTTGTGCCGTCAGGCAGAAGGTGCACTGTAGCGGACATCCGGACTGTGACGAAAAGCAGATCGTGTCGCGGCGTTCCTCCGGAATGAAGACTGTTTCGACTGGCAGGCCATCGTGGGTCTTCATCAAGTAACGTCGCGTGCCGTCGTCTGAAAGATATTGTGATTCGACTTTCAGTGTCGCGGCTTGAGCCGTCTCGCTCAGGCGGGCTCGCAAATCTTTCGGCAGGTCAGTTATCTGGTCGAAACTGCGCAGACGACGATGCTGCAGGGCTCCAAAGACCTGGCGGCCACGATACGCGGGCTCACCCATGGTCTCCAGAAATGAAACCAGTTCCGGCTGACTCAGCCCGGTTAACTGAACTGCCTTTTTCATGCGACGTAATCTTAGCATTTAGGACGCGGTGACTCATCCGGCCGGAACCTTAATCGTGCTCACGTTCGTAGTATTCGGCGTGTTTGTGATTTGGAAGCGCCTTACTCGGGAATTATTAATTGGAGCGACGGTGGCAGTTGTTTTCGGCTGCGCAGCGTTTGTGTATGGACTGCGCACTCTGGAGTCGATGATGACGTTCCATCCGGTGCGAATGTCTGCGACCGAAATCACTGATGGAGCGGAAACCGTTTGGTTCAAGTCGGCGGATGGGACGCGTCTGAATGGTTTCTACTTCGAGAGTCAGTCAAAGCCGGAAGTCGCCACGATCATTTTCTTTCATGGCAATGGCGGGAACGTCACGAACGTAAGTTGGCTGGGCCAGCGATTCGCTAAGCACGGCTTCAATGTTTTGCTTTTCGACTATCGGGGTTACGGCGCGAGTGATGGAGTTACTGGTGATGAATCAGGACTCTATGCTGACGGTGACGCCGCTGTTGCTTTTCTTGTGAACGAAAAGAAAGTGCGGCCGGAAAAGATTGTTCTTTACGGTCACTCACTGGGAACTGCGGTAGTTGCTGACGTCGCTTCACGCGGACAGTTTGGCGCTGTGGTGCTCGAGTCGGGATTTAGTTCCGCGAGTTCTGTTGCGGCAACTGCGTTGCCGTGGTTGCCGCGAATGTTGCATTTCCTCGGTAAGAATCGTTTCGAATCAGCGCGCAAGCTGACGAAGGTAAAATCGCCGATTCTGATCGCTCACGGTGATCCCGATCAAACCATTCCCACCAGCGAGGCGCATCTGTTGTTTGCCTCTGCAAACGAGCCGAGGAAGTTATTGATCCTTCCGGGTGCCGGCCACGTTCCGTTTGGCTCTGCGGGCGAACAGTATCTGATTCAAGTCGAACAGTTCATTCGCGAAGCAGTTACGGCACGATAGTGAATGTTGCTGAAGGCGAAACTGTCTCACCGGAAACGTGATCGCGAATTCGGACTTGAATCTGATAAACACCCGGTTCCAGAGTGCGGCTGTCGATCAAACGCGAGAGTGTCAGTCGCTGACCCGCATCGTTGATCTGTCTCCAGTCTTCAGTGTGTTTGGCGATCTCTTGGCCGTTTTTGAGTAAGACATATTCTGCATCGGCTGCTGGACGTAGTGTCGTCTGGTCGATAGTTGCGTTATAGATTTGTACGTAGACCCCGACTGGTTGATTGCGGCGGAAAGTCGCTGACAGGTTTGGGATGACTTTCGTCGTGCCAATCATGAATGGTCCAATTGGAGCTCCGCTCTCCATGTTTTCGAGTTTGGCTGCGAGGACAATGCTTGATGCAGAAAGACGATCTGCAGGGTATTCAGGAACGACAAACCCGACTTGTCGTAATCCTGCGGCGCCCGATTTGGTGTCGCGCACGACGACGTCAACCTTATAGCGGCCCGGTTCGAGGACAAATGAGCGCGCGTAAGCTGACTTTCGTGTGCGAGTGGTGCTGAGTTCTTCGCTGGTTGCCGTAGTCGTTACAGAGTCTTCAAATTTTCCCACGCGACGATTCGCGACCGAGGTGATCCATCCAAAAATGTTTAAGTAAGCAGTCTCCAAACCGCCGTTGTTCGTGAACGAGAGCTCATCATTATCCGTTTGGACGGTGAGCACTGTAAGCACTCTGTTATCCGATTGTCTGAAGTAATTGAGCTGAGTTTCGAAGTTGATCACGTTGTCGTCGACGATCGGAGTCGGGATTAACGTGCGTATGGAATTTCTTTCATACGGCAGATCGCGCTCCAGTGAAGCAAGCAGGTCCATGACTTCGAACGGTGAATCCTGTGCCCTTGTGTAATTAACGCGACCAAAGCCTCCGAGATTTGAAATGCGATCGGAGCGTTGGGAGAGACCTGCAAGTTCAGCAAAGGTTGCACCTGCGCCTGGGACGTGAATCAACGCGTCCTTTTCATCGGGATTACGTGCAATTCGATACTCGCCGGAGCCCGTGGGATCAACAAACTCGATTTCGACTCCGTTTCCGACATTCGGAATGTGGCGATAAAACCACTTTTCGAATGGATAAGTTGAAGTTGAGCCGCCGCCTTCCCATGATGGTCGTTCATACGTCCCGCCGGCTGGATGCGATTCGATCTCGTCAGGCTTGCCAAATTTTATGTAGATTCGCCCGCGATCGGTCAGGCGTCCCGGTTTGCCTGACGTGAAGTGCTCGTTGGCATAGGCTATTCGTTCGTAGAACTGCTCTTTGAATTCGTTCTCCTGCGTGTCCGGATCCGGATCGCGACTGTCCCAGACTATTTTGATGAATTGTTCGCGCTCGTCGTCAGTTTCTAACTTCTTCCACGCGTCACGTTCGGATTGAGTCAGTATGATATCGACGTCGTTGATCCACTCGACGTAAGCCTTCTTGAGCTCTTGCTTGACTTTGCGAGGCTGTTCTTCCGGATTAGGTTTTGTTTGTTGCGCTGAAAGTGAAAGCGTTGAGAGTGAAACGAGGAGAAGAGCGGCGACTAAACGTCGCAACAAGCCGACAGGCATGGCGTCGCTTCCTTTCAATTAAGTAGGAACCGGCTAACTTTCGTTAGCCGGACCGGAACTATGATGGGGAGACGACGTGTGAAAGAAAAACTGCGCTGTAGTTACTGCACTGTGAACTTTTGTGACGGAGACAGTGATTGTCCCGTTACTCGATCGCGAATGCGAATTGCGACTTCGTATTCTCCGGCACCCAGAGCTCGTGTATCGATCAAACGAGCGAGCGTAAGGCGTTGACCGGAATCACTCATGCCGCGCCAATCTTCAGACTGCTTGCCAAGCTCTTTGCCGTCCTTGATCAGGGCGTATTCCACGTCTACTGAAGGACGCAGAGTTGTTTGATCAATACCGGCATTGTAGATCTGTAGATACACGCCGACGGGTTGGCCGCGTTTGTAAATTCCGGAAACGTTAGGAATGACTTTCGTGGTGCCAATCACGAACTGGCCCACAGCCGGTTGATCGGCGAGGCTCTCGAGCTTCGCAGCGAGAATCATCGTCGAGGTTGAGAGTTTTTCCTGATCGTACTTGGGAACGGTGAAGCCGAGTTGCTTCAGACCAGTTGCACCGGAAGTCGTATCGCGAACAATCACATCGACTTTATAAGTTCCCGGAACGAGGGGAACGGCTTTTTGATAAGCCGACTTCCGATCTCTTGCTTCGCTGAGTTCCTCGGCGGTTGCTGTGGTGATTACCGGATCTTCAAAGATTCCGACGCGACGACCAGCCACCGAAGTAATTCGTGCAAAGATGTTCATGCGCGCTTGTTGCAAGCCGCCGCTATCCGAGAAAACCAGATCCTTGTTTTCAGCTTGAATCGTGAAGGCGGTAATTACTCTTTCGTCTGACTGGCGGAAGAAATCGATTCTAAGCTCGAAGTTGAGTGGATTTTCTTCCACGACGCCCGTGTTAACCGCGGTCGCAAGATCGTTAAACTTCACCTGAGGCGGCCGGTTTAGATCAGCGAGCAACTGAAGGCGCGAGAATGGACTGTCCTGTTCGCGTTGGTACTGGGTGTTGCCGACGCCGCCGATTCCGGAAATGCGGTCCGCTTTATTTGAGAGTCCGAGTTGCTCGGAAAGCGTGAGACCCGCGCCAGGAACCATCAGCAGCGCATCTTTTTCATTAGGGTTTCTTGCGATGCGATACTCACCGCTGCCTGTTGGGTCGACAAATTCGATTTCGACTCCGGAACCTACGCCTGGTAGATAACGATAAAACCAGATCTCAAAGGGATAAGTGGAAGTTGAACCACCGCCTTCCCATGAGGGGCGCTCGTAAGAACCACCCATCGGGTGTGTTTCGCGTTCATGCGGCTTGCCATACATTATCCAGATGCGGCCGCGGTCAGTTTTCCAACCGGGGATACCGGAAGTGAAGTGTTCGTTGGCGTAGGCGATGCGCTCGTAGTATTCCTCTTTGAACTCGTTTTCGTCAGTGTCAGGATCCGGATCTCGACGGCGCCAGAATTCTTCGATAAAGCGTTCGCGTTCGTCGTCGGTTGCCAGTTTTTTGAATGCCTTCCGTTCTTCGTCGGTGATGATGTAAGTGACGTCCTTATCGAGCCAATCTTTGTAAGCCTTTTTGAGTTCAGGCTTTACATTGCGGGGCTTGGAACTCGGGTCCTGCTGATCCTGAGTAAAGACCCCGGGGCTGGCACTGAGACAAAGGGTCACTAAGAGGGCCAGACGGAGAGCAAATTTCTGGTAAGACATTAAAAAACTCCTGTGCTGCGGTACGAATTCGTGCGATACGGACTGCTGTCGGTTACCGTTAGAAGACTGTGGATTCTAAGATCCTGCTAAGAACACAGTCAAGATGCTGCGGCCCTAATGGCAGTTGCCTAAAAACGCGCCAAAACGGCGTAATTCGAGGCATTTAGCTTGTCGTCCGAGGTTTGTTGAAAATCCATGCGATAAAGATGGAAATCACGTAAAGCACCATCATTGGGGCCGCGAACAACGTCATGTTTGGAATGTCGTTGGTTGGAGACAAAACAGCGGCGGTTATTAGAATGACAATTAGTGCAGTTTTCCAGATTCTGAGCATGAACCCGGCGGTCACCAGGCCAATTCTGGCCAGAACATATGTAATTGCCGGCATTTGGAAAACAACGCCCATGCCCAGCATGACGATGATAATGAAGTCGAAATAGTCGTCTGCCTTTAATAGCAGACGGAAATCTGATCCGAGTCCGAGTAAGTATTTGGCCGCTGGCGGAAAGATCACGTAGTAGGCAAATGCGGCACCCAGCACAAAGGAGATGGATGATAAAGCGATGAACGGCGTCACGTACGCTCGTTCGTGCGGGTAAAGTCCGGGTGACACAAATCCCCAGATCTGCCAGAGCAGGAAGGGAACCGAGACGCAGATCGCAGCATATAGGGAGACCTTTACGTACAAAGAAAACGACTCGAGTGCCGTTGTGACGATGAGTTTGTCATTTACGCCCGCCGACTCAGTTACCGAACCAAGATCAGCTGTGAGACGCACGCCTTTTGGAATGATCTTGTTTCCGGCAATGAGCGGTTCATCAGTAAAAAGCGCCAGCTTGCCTTCAGCGTCCTTGTAGACGCGTGCCATCACAGAGGCTCCCGCGGGAATCAGACCGCTTCCCAGTTCTGTTTCTTCGGAAAAGACGTATCTGCCCGAATCGTTCTCTTTCAACGAAGTTAGTGGTCCGATCATCTCCTGACCAGTTTGGCCGGCGATGGGAACCTGACGTCGTTGAGCTTCAGCCAAAGCGCGTTCTACCGGAGCTGCAAGGAAGGCATAGATGGTGCCCGACACGAACCAGGATGCAGTTCCGGCGATAAAGATGAAGATGAACGAACGGATAAGACGACGACGAAGCTCGTCGAGATGCTCCAAAAACGACATCTGTCCGCCGAGTTCTTCTTCGTTTCCTCTACTTGTAGATATGGCTTTTAGTATTGCAGACATTGGATCAGATGGAGGTTAGAGCCACTCTTGTTTTCTAAGCGGTTGAGCTTCTGCCGGTGTCGTTTCTGCGGGAACTTCTACCGGGTTTGGAGGCGTTTGAGCGACCCCTTCAGAAGTGGTTTCGACCGGAGTTTGGCGTGCTACTACCAATTCCTGATCCGGCGACTCGACGACGGGTGAATCTGAGGTGGCAATGGACTCGTAGGTTGGCGGACGCTCATCCTCGAGTATTGTGCTGTCTTCCAGATGCGCGGTTTCTAAAGCTACTTCGCGCTCCCACGTGCGTTTGAAGTCATCAGATGCTTTCCGGAATTCAGCCAGTCCTTTTCCCATAGATCGGGCGAGTTGAGGTAACTTTCGCGGGCCGAAAAAAATCAGCGCCACGACCAGAATAAAGAGCAACTCAGTGCTGCCGAGGGAATCGAGAATAAATGCGAAGAACACGGCTCGTTGTTACCTTCCTAGAGACTGCCGAATGCTGTAAACCTCGCCGGAGTGGGAATGCCGGAAAGAGTCGGGTTCGTTGGTGACAGCAAATTGTAGCGCGTCAGCGGCAAAAAGCCGAAGGCGCCAAAGCCATTAAGAGACTTTTGCAAGGATCACTTAAAATCATCAATGCTGCAAGTGGATCTTAGTTGAGATTTTTTCCTTGCACAATTCATGGGAACTATGTTCGAGGAAGTGAACAGTTTGAAGAAACTGATTGAGGGTGCTGGAACTCTGCAAGCGTTCGCTGAGTGTGCAGAGGCTGTAGCAGCCACGACCAAGAAGCTTGAGAAAGCGGCGCTGCTTGGAAGTTATCTCGAGCGGCTTTCAGATGCTGACTTGACTCGCGCGGCTCGATACTTTGCTGGTCATCAATTCGCCTCTACAGATGCGCGCACTACAAATGTCGGCGGTAGCATTATCAGCGCGGCTTTGAGCGAAGTAACCGGTTTCAGTCCTGAGGATCTATCTCCTCGATATGTTCGACTCGGAGATCCCGGTGACCTCGCTGCTGAGATCGTCAAGGAAGCAGGGCGCGTTACTCAACCGACCATTACTCTTGGTGAAACGGAGTCGCTGATCACGCGACTCAGTGAAACTCGTGGAATTAGAAATAAGACAGCATTGCTTTCTGCGGTGTTACATCACGCAACGCCGCTTGAGGCGAAGTACCTCGTGAAGTTGCTTTCTGGCGATCTGCGCATTGGTCTAAGAGAAGGATTGGTTGAGGATGCGATAGCGCGAGTGTTCGGGAAATCGTTGGAAGATGTTGCTTATGCAAACATGCTGCTCGGCGATATTGGCGAAACCGCGACGCGTGCGCGTGCAGGTGAACTTCGTGATATCAGCATGCGCCTGTTCCATCCTATTAAGTTCATGCTTGCAACTCCCGCTGCTGATCTCACTGACATAGCCCGGACCATGCCGGAGACGTTTCTGGTTGAAGATAAATTTGATGGCATTCGTGCCCAGGCTCACGTGGAGGCTGGGCGAGTTGCGATTTACTCGCGAACCATGGATGAGATCACGCACCGGTTTCCGGAGTTAGTTGGCCCACTACAATTGTTGCAGATGGATGTCATCATAGATGGAGAGATCGTTCCGGCAAATGGAGAGGTGATACTGCCCTTCAGTGAACTGCAGAAGCGGCTTGGCCGAAAGAACGTTGGCACTCAGTTGCTTACAGCGGTGCCGGTCGTGCTCGTGGCGTACGACCTGCTTTACGCTGGAGGGAAAGTTCTCATCGACCAACCATTAAGCGAACGAAGACATCTACTGGGCCAGATAGTGCCTTATCAGGGGCCGTTGCGGATGTCGGCCGGCAAACTGCTTCAGGACGCCGCGATGCTCGACTATGAATTTGAGCTTGCGCGAGCTCGTGGCAATGAAGGGTTGATGATTAAGAGTCCTGAATCAGCCTACAAACCCGGGCGACGTGGACGTGATTGGCTGAAGTTGAAGCGAGCCATCGCAACACTCGATGTTGCAGTTACGGCAGTGGAAGTTGGTCACGGAAAACGTAGAAATCTGCTTTCTGACTACACTTTTGCTGTCCGCCGCTCTGCAGAAGACGATGAACTACTGAACATCGGTAAAGCCTACTCTGGTCTGACGGATCGCGAGTTGATGGACCTAACCGAGTGGTTCAAGAATCATACGCTGCAGGAATTCGCCCATGGGCGTGTTCGGGTGGTGGAACCGACAATTGTGATAGAGGTCACATTTGACAGAGTTCAACCTTCGAAGCGGCACAAAAGCGGCTACGCCCTTCGTTTTCCAAGAATTCTTCGTTTGCGACCGGACAAGAAGTCGACCGATATTGATACGCTTGAAACGGTGCGACGACTAGTTGAAGGCTCTCACACCGCGCCAGAAAGGAGAATGACGGACGAAAAAGACGGCCGTAAAAGGGGCAGTAACTGAATCCGATCTGGCTTTAGCAGTGTAAATAGTTAAAGTTACTATTGCCACAGAGGCCAGATGGGGGTACGATGCAGCACGTCACCGCCTCCCAAGCAAGCTTTCAAATATGATCGGTGAGCCCGGACACAAAACCACAAGCCGCTAGACTACGCCAGCGCGTAAGCTGCTGTGGATTTGTATTGGGTGTGCGCTTCTCAGTACACTGACAGAAGGGCTGCCAGGGCCTCGTAAAACAGGGAATCTGAGGTTTCCGTCGACACGCTCCCAGTGTTGGGGTCGATCACATAGGGTGCTGTTTCATTGTACGCGATCAAAGCCGCTGGAGTCGGCGACGGGACAGCAGCAGGAGTGCCTTGGTCACCTGCGAAAGCGTTAACCGCAAGTACCGACGCGAGCAGCCCTGCATATACTAAGTTTTTGACAGATTTCATTGATCTTCTCCTCAATATGTTTTGTAGTTCAAGCCTGTGAGGCGGTGGTAACCAAGTAGCTTAATTGGTTCTATGTGATGATATCCGGCAATTTAACCGCTTGCAAGGTTCCTTGCCGATTCTGAAAACTGGAGACCTTATATGGATTTGCAAACATCCATTTATGACAACATTATTGGTCCATCTGTCGCTGATGACGTAATACCTTTATGCGAATTTGCTAAGAATTTTGAGGAAGCAGGCGAATTTGACCGAGCCGCCGAAACTATTAGTCCTTTTTGGAGCGGTTTGCTCAATAGACCTAGTACAAAAGGGTTAGCAGAAGATGCTCAGGCGGAGTTGTTGCTTCGAGCGGGAACCCTCACTGGATGGCTGGGAAGCGCCAAGCAAGTGGCTGGCGCTCAGGAGGTTGCTAAGGATCTTATTAGCGAGAGTGCGGAGCTTTTCCAAAAGTTGGGATTGTCCGAAAAAGTAGCAGAAGCTCGAGTTGATCTAGCGGTCTGCTATTGGCGAGAAGGTGGGCTTGATGAGGCGCGTGTGACATTGCGCTTAGTACTGGCTGATCTACATGAGTCTGACAGTGACCAAAGGCTGCGAGCTTTACTTAACAGTGCACTCATAGAATGGACCGCCACTAGAGATCAGGATGCTCTCAGAATTTGTATGGACTCGGCTTCCCTGTTCGAATTGAGTTCTAATGAAGCTCTTAAGGGTAAGTTTCACAACACATACGCTAGCGTGCTCAAAAACTTGGGCACAGCAAAAAACCGCGAGGATTATTTCGACCGTGCCTTGGTTGAATTCACTGCTGCCAGTTACCACTTCGAACAAGCTGGACACAAACGGTTTCTCGCGCGTGTTGAAAACAACGTCGGATCTCTTTTTGCCACTATTGGGAGGTTCGAAGAGGCTCACGAACACTTAACACGAGCGCGCGCGCTCCATCTCAGTGTAGGTGATCATGGCGGCGCTGCTGGAGCGGAAGATACCCGAGCACAAGCGTTCTTATTGGAAGGCAAGTATGAAGACGCCGAGCGTGTAGCAAGCCGTGCTGTCAAAACCCTGAGGCGAGGTGGTGAACAAACAGTATTGGCGGAGGCGCTCACCACGCACGGTAAAGCTCTTGCTCGCCTCAACCAAACTCAAGTAGCTAGAGTTGCTCTCGAACAAGCTCTTGAGATCTCACGGCACGCCGGTAACCCAGATCGCGGCGGTATCGCGGCAGTGACTGCAATAGAAGAGTTAAGCTCCTACCTCCCGCTGGACGCACTTCAGGACTACTACCGCACCGCCGAAACCCTGCTCGCGAATTCACAAAATCCCAGCATCAGAGCTCGCTTGGGAGAATGCGCCCGACGCGTTCTTTCTGCTGCACTCACGAACCTTGAAGAGGCAACACCCACAACCACGGACGCCGTGGAATTAACGCCAGGCTTTTCTCTCGATTCGGAGGTCCTTCGCTATGAAGGCAACCTGATCCGGCGAGCACTGGAAGAGTCTGGCGGGAGCGTCACGCGCGCAGCACGACTGCTTGGTGTAACCCACCAGGGATTGGCTTTTATCCTGAACGGGCGCCATAGCGATCTTTTGTCGATTCGGACTCCGGTAAAACACCGGCGCAAAAGCATCATTCGCCACCATTGAGTGTCGAGCAACAACGGACCAACTATTTGGCGCTGCTAGTCATAAGGCAGCGCCATTCTTCTATTTGTTCTCTAAGCTAAGTTCTCCTATGATCTCCGGCACGTGTGAGACAAGCAATGAAACTTACAATTAGCCCCCTTCTCTTAATATTTTTATTGTGTTCTACCGCGCCATCGCAAACTGCGAAGCGACGAGGAACGGCTCGTAAACCAAGCACTACGACCACCCGGCCACCATTACCACAGCCTGTGGCTCAACCGACGCCAACAAGCCGGCCGGCACGACCTCCCGCAGCGCCTGTAGCTCTAGTTGTCGTTAATGGTCAGACGGTGACAACAGCGGAATTAGAACCAGATCTGCGTCAGGAACTTGAAAGTCTTAACGACAAGATTGCGGACGCACGACGTAGCGTGTTGGATCTACAAATCAATACGACGTTGCTCGAGATCGAAGCGAAGAAGCGACGCATCGACACGCATCGTCTATACCAACTTGAAGTAAGCAATCGCGTGCCAACATTCACTCCAGCGCAAATCAAAAAATTCACCGATGAAAATCGCTCGCAGTTCGAAGGCATGGATCCCAAAGTCGCGAATCAGCAAATCGCTGCTTACTTGCACGATGAAGCGGAAAACAAACTCGCTGACGATCTCGTGAATCGATTGAGAAAAGCAAATCCCGTTGTGATGGGCGTGGACATAAACTCACCGAACTTGAATCCCTCTTCAGTTGTAGTGACAATCGCCGGGCAACCACTCACAGCGGCTCCGATTCTAGAGCGACTAAAGCCAATCATCTACGACATGAAAAGCGAGGCTTACGAGCACACGAAGCAACGCGTCGATCGATTAGTTGACGACATGTTGCTGCTGGAAGAAGCGCGGCGCCGCCAAATTGGACCAGAGGAAATTGTTCGCGCTGAAATCAGCGATAAAGTTAAAACTCCAACTGAAGAAGAAGTAGCTAAGTTCTATTCTGAAAACAAAGCCCGCATCTCTGGCGATCTGAATTCCGTGCGTAACCAGGTGGCCAGTTATCTTCAGAGCGAATCCCGACAAAGTTTGGAAAAAGACCTGTCTGCGCGACTCCGAAAGGGCGCCGACATACGATGGCTTCTTGCTGAACCACCCCCACCCGTTCAGAACATTAGTGTCGATGACGATCCATCACGTGGCGATGCGAATGCGCCGGTAACGATTGTTGAGTTCACTGATTTTCAATGTCCCGCCTGCGCAGCGATGCATCCCGTTTTGGAAGAGGTTTTGAAATCGTACGGCAACAAAGTTCGATTCGTGGTGCGCGATTTTCCATTGAACCAGCATGAAAACGCGCACAAAGCAGCAGAAGCTGCTAACGCAGCCAACGCCCAGGGAAAATACTTTGAATACATCACCGTGCTTTTCAAGAATCAAAAAGCACTCGACGTGCCGTCGTTGAAGAAGTATGCGAGCGATTTGGGATTGGACCGAACTCGGTTTGATGCGGCTTTGGACCGCGGCACGTATGCGTCCGAAGTGAGGAAAGATATTACAGATGGCGAGCTCTACGGA
>DASTVU010000252.1:0-9412 GCA_035758935.1 Pyrinomonadaceae bacterium
TTTGTATGAGCTATTCGGCATTGAGCGACGCGCAGTACCTTCGGGCGTCGCGATTGGAATCTTCGAAACCATCGATCAATTGATCGAGCGCGTCAGTCACTACGTCAAAGAAGGCTATCAGCGTGTGAAGATCAAGATTCAACCGGGTTGGGATGTCGAACCGGTGGCGGCCGTTAGGGCCCAATTTCCAGAACTTCCATTGATGGTCGATGCAAATGCTGCGTACCACCTCGATGATTTAGAGATATTTCGTGAGTTAGACCGGTTCCAGTTGATGATGATTGAGCAACCGCTTGCGGCAGACGCGGTCGCCGAAGCAGGCGAACTGCAATCACGTTTGAAAACTCCATTGTGCGCCGACGAATCGGCGGAATCACTGGCTGCGCTGGACCAGCTAATCGCGCACAAAGCAGCGCGGATCATTAATATTAAAGTTCAGCGTGTTGGTGGTCTAAGTGAAGCAATGCTGATGCTAAAGACTGCACGCGCCTCGGGACCTCAATGCTGGGTCGGCACAATGCCGGAACTGGGAATTGCCTCGTCGCAAGCTCTTCATCTGGCAATGCACTCAGAATTTTCATTCCCCACCGACATCGAAGCTTCATCACGTTGGTATGTTGACGACGTCATCGAGCCTACGATCACGATCAATAAGAGAGGATTTATCGAAGTGCCGGAAGGAGTTGGAACCGGGTTTACTGTATCAACCGACAAGGTCGACCGGTACACGACCGCCGTTGAAAGGTTTAGCTTATGAAACGTCTACTTATACCGCTAACCCTCATCATGCTGGCAATCGCAAGCCAGGCGGCCGCTCAGTCTACTAACGACACTCCACGCGTTTGGGAAGGACCACTGGTTATCCCGACTTATGAACTCAATGCACCTAACCCGTATCCGGCGCTGCTCGATTCGCAACGACGTAAGTGGAGACCAGTCTATCCCTACGCGTTTCTTGACTCGCTCGGCACGGAAAAGAAAGACAAGACCTGGAAGGCCGTTTATCTCGAGAATGAATACCTGAAGGTGACTGTACTCCCGGAACTCGGTGGCCACGTTTACAGCATCTTCGATAAGACCATCAACCGCGACATACTCTACTCAAATCCGGTGATGAAATACGCGATGGTTGCGATACGAGGCGCTTGGGTTTCGGGCGGTATTGAGTGGAACTTTCCGGATGGCCATACGCTCACCACCGTCTCTCCTATTGATTATGTGATTCGCAAGGAGTCTGACGGCAGCGCGTCCGTCGCCGTGGGTGATACCGAGCGTGTTCAGGGAATGCAGTGGCAAGTCATTCTTCGCTTGCGACCTGGTACGCGAGTGCTCGAATCAGAAGTCACGCTGAATAATCGGCGTGTTGTGCCAGGACGTTACTGGTACTGGTCCACTGCCGGCGCATCTGCCGCGCCTGACTTACGTTTTAACTATCCAATGCGTGAAACATACCCGCACACCTTCTGGCCCGTGTTCAAGTTTCCGGTTGAAAAAGGTGTTGATATTGGTCGTTTCAGTGAAGTGCCAAACTTCCTTTCCCTCTTTGCGCGTGATTCCAAGCGAGACTACTTCGGCATTTACTACGAGAAATCTGATTGGGGCGTGGTCCATGTCGCGGACCATCGCGAGTTGCCGGGCAAGAAAACCTGGACGTGGGGAACTGACGATAACGGCGATGTCTGGATCGATAAGTTAACTGACGGCGGGGGACAGTATGTGGAGTTTCAGGGTGGTCGCTTTGAAACTCAGATGGAGCACCAGTTTATTGCTGCACATCGCGTCGAACACTTCTTTGAGTACTGGTACGGCGTCAATCAAATGGGCGGTGCATGGAATGAGGCGACGCGTGACGCCGCGTTGAGGATCAGTCAGCAGGGAAGTCGTGCGACGGTTTCGATTGCTGCTAATCAACGATTCGGTCAGGCTGAGTTTGCGTTGGTGAATGGCGGTAAACAAGTACACGCAACCAGAGTGGATCTGGATCCTGCAAAGCTTTTTACAACCACAGTCGAAGTTCCGGCGCCACGGCAACCTCTTGAGATCACGCTGAAGAGTAAGGATGGTCGCGTGCTGTTGCGCTATCGAACTGATTCACCAGTCGATAACAATCCCGGTTTCAAACCAGCCACGCGTCCGCTTGCAGATCCAAAGAATCCTGCGAGCGCGGAACAAAGCTACGTTGAAGGACTCGCGTTCGACAAAAAAAGTAAGGAACGAGAAGCGCGTGGGGCGTATCTCGAAGCTTTAAAGCGTGATCCGGGTTTTGCCCCTGCGCATATCGCATTGGGCCTGTCCTTTTATAGAAGCGGTGAATACACGACGGCGGCTAAGCATCTTGAATCAGCGCTCGTGCGGAACAAAGACGCGGCCGACGCTCATTACTATCTTGCCCTCGTACAACGCGCCCTGGGCCAGACTTCGGAAGCTGAAGATCATCTGCTCTGGCTTGTACGTTCCGGGTTTAGCGAGTCGCTGGCCCGTTACGTTCTCGGAGAGATTGCCCTCGCGAAGGGTGACACAAAGCAAGCGCTTGAACATCTGCAGCAGTCCGTCATGCTCGATCCGCGTGATTTGAAAGCACGAACTGTGTTGGCTGTTGCTGAACGACTGGATGGGAATATTCAATCTGCAAGAACACGAATCAATCAGATTGCCACCGAGTTGCCGATCGATTATTTCGCACTCCGCGAACAGTATCTAATTAACAAAGCTGCCGGAGACTCTGCAAACGAAAAATCAGCTTCGGAACAACTGCGACACCTGTTATCTCGTGAACCGGATGCGGTGCTCGAGCTCGCCTTTGATTACGTTGCAATCGGACGGAATCGCGAGGCTATCGATGTTCTTGAGGATGCAATCAAAGCTGGACCATCTGGAAATCTTGCAGTCGACAAGCAGCGCATCCATCCGCTGCTTTACTACACGCTCGGCTACCTATTTGAAAAAGCAGGCGAACGCGAACGCGCCCGCACTCAATTTGCTCTGGGCGCGAAAGGCGATCCTGCATTCGTATTTCCTCATCGCGTGGAAGAGATCGATGTGCTGCAGGCCGCAATTGCTGCCAACGCAAA
Source organism: Pyrinomonadaceae bacterium (assembly GCA_035758935.1). Classification (GTDB taxonomy): domain Bacteria; phylum Acidobacteriota; class Blastocatellia; order Pyrinomonadales; family Pyrinomonadaceae; genus PSRF01. The sequence continues at coordinate 3,072 of DASTVU010000252.1, forward strand.
CGATGGCCGCGCTGCTTATTACCTCGGCAATGTGCTCGCAGCAAAGTATCGCGATAAGGAAGCACTGACTGCGTGGCGCGATGCGGTGAAACTGGATTCCGCGAACACTATTGCCCAGCGAAATTATGCCCGAGCTTTGTGGCTTGTAAGTCAAAGCCGCGAAGAAGCGGCTGCTCAATATCAACGCGCGATCAATGTTTCACCGAACGACTTTCGCCTCTACATCGAACTCGACAAGTTGTTTACAGAGATGGGTGCGACTGAGCGCCGCGTGAAGTTATTTGAAGGTGCTCCGGCTTCCGTCTTAGCTCAGTCAGCCGCAGTGCAATCGCTGGCTGGCGCTTACATTGATGCCGGTCGCTTCGCTGAGGCCGCGACATTACTGTCAAAAACAACTTTCACATCCGGCGAAGGCGAGGACGCAGCACTCGGACTCTACCGCAAAGCACATCTCGGTCTCGCTCGCAAACATCGAGAAGCTGGCGATCATTTAAAAGCAGCTTCAGAGTTTGCTGCAGTCACGGAGTATCCGCGGAATTTTGGAGTCGGACGTCCGGCGATGCAGTCGCAGGCAAAGTACTACGTGGCGGCAGCGCGCGAGTATGAGGCGGCTGGAAAACGGGACGAAGCGGAGCGTTGGTGGCAGCGTGCTGCTACTGAAGAATTGAATCCTCCTTCGCAACCTGAAGAGCCCTGGTCGGAACATTACTACTATAAAGCGGTTGCACTGGAACACGTTGGACGCGCGGCTGATGCGCGAAAACTGTACGAACGACTGGCACGCTTTAACGACGAGCAAAAAATGCTTGATGCCGAACCCTGGCCTCCTTCGGGAGCTATTCGCTTCGTCCTCGCTGGAGCAGCGCTAAAAGCACTCGGTCGCAACGAGGAAGCGCGTGCAGCGCTCGAACGGGCATTGAAGATCGATCCACAAAACGAACTCGCGATATCACAACTCGCGGAATTGAAACGCGCTGCGAATTCAACTGTTGGGTCGGCGCGCGGTGGCCGTTCGAGGAATTAGCAGCCGTCTGAAAATGTCCAATACGCTTCAACTCCTGCGTGACATGATCGCGATTCCCAGTGTGAACCCGATGCGGGCGAATAGCGGTGAGTATGTCGAGAAAGCGATGGCGAACTTCATCGAAACAATGCTTTCGCGCGCAGGGATTGACTGCGAACGTCAGACGGTTGCTGAAGGTCGCGATAACGTCATTGCTATCGTCCATTCAACGGGGAGTGATGCGAATGGCCTGATGCTCAATTCACATATGGACACAGTTCCGGTCGATAACATGTCAATCAAACCATTTGATCCGGTTATCGAGAACGGTCGCTTATTTGGGCGTGGCTCTTGTGATGCGAAGGCGTCTCTGGCTGCGATGATGTCGGCGGTGATCGACTATGCACAAAAACCTGCGCGCCCGCGGCCAGTGGTGTTTGCTGCGATGGCGGATGAAGAATTTGCGTTCTCCGGATCATGGAAACTGATTGAAAAATCGTGGCCTGTCTCTGCATGTGTGATTGGCGAACCAACACGGCTACGTCGCGTGATTGCACACAAGGGGATCGTGCGCTGGCGCATTGCGGTTCAGGGGTTGAGTGCTCACGGTGCGACGCCTGAGTTAGGAAGAAATGCTGTTTACGATGGTGCTCGTGTTGCGCTTGCACTCGAGGAATACGCGCAACGTCTCGCAGAGAATCAGTCTCACTCAAGATTGGGCCATCCAACATTGAATGTCGGAAAAGTCGCCGGTGGTCACTCGGTAAATATTGTTCCTGATAAATGCGTGATCGAACTGGAGCGACGAATGTTGCCTGGTGAAGACGGGTTACGAGCTGTCGAAGACTGCGAGCAATTTGTGCGCAAACAGCTTGGTAATTCAGTTGAACTTACATTCGAAGAACCTTACTTGATCGACCCGGCGATGGAGACCACGCCGGAGGCGGTGATCGTTGAATCACTGGCACGAGCGCAGCAGGACGAACTCGGATTTGTAGGCGAATTGGGGGCAGTGAACTACGGGACCGACGGAAGCAAGTTGTCGCGCGTCGGGATCGAAACCGTCGTCTGCGGACCCGGTGATATAGCGCAGGCACATACGGCGAACGAGTTTATTGAAGTGGAACAACTGGAACTTGCGACACGAATGTACAGTCGTCTGCTGGCAAATTGGAGCTGACAGGACAATGAAGAGTAGTGAGAAATCTTTTTTCACGATCACGACCCTCTTGATACTTGCGACGTGTGCTCAGGCACAAAGCCCTGAAAAGCGTCTCGCTAAACTCGTCGAGGCCAATGTTATTGCCGTTCACGCTTATCAAGTACTGCTGGCGAAAAAGTCCGGCAAGGGCCAGGAATGTTTCTCAGCAAACACCGTCTCTGAAACTGACCTGAATGCACTCTCAGAGCATCAGGCAAAACTACTCAAGACTGATTTGAAGCAGTTACGTCTGTGGGTGAATGGTCGTGACAGCACTTTCAATCCCGAGCAGGACCTTCAGCCAATCCTTGTTTCAGAACTGAAGATTCCTGTTAACGCTCCCGTAAACGTCTTCACGCGTTACCTGCGACAAAACACAAAAGCGAGCGACCTCAAGGTTCGCGCGGTTGCGAATCTGTATCAAACCGTCCTCGAAGTTGAGCGTGATGGCGATCGACTTCAGGAAGAATTCGCTTTCTACATCGGGCTTGGTCTTCCGGTCTACGTGGGCCAGTTCAACTTACCGGGAACAGATGCGGACCTGCTTGCCGTGGGACGCAAACTCGAAGGCCAATCGTGTGTAGCGCTCGTTGGCACCAGCGCCGCCGAGTGGCAGATCGCAGGACGAAAGATCTGGAATTGGGGTGAAAAGAACCTGCACATCCGCGACGAGCGTGTGCTTGCCGCGGAGTTACTGAAGGAAGCGGACGTCAAACGTCTCGAACCGCAGTTGCGCGCCATGGCGGCTCAGAAGATCGCGGTTGTGGGGCATTCATTCACTATGGGTTTGCACTGGTCCTCGCCGTCCAGTTTTGTGCCCATTGTTATCGATGTCTTTCGTCGGGAGAATTCAAAAGTCGAATTCAAGCAGTTCGCCGCGGGAGGTCTAACTGCTTCGCGAGCGCAGAAACGTTTTTATAAAGACGTCCTCGCCTGGAAGCCTGACAAGGTGTTGTTCGTGGTGATGACGCGAACGGACGAGGACTACCAAGCATTGAAAGCGATGGGAGACGGTCTGCGCGGCGCCGGCATCAAGACTTACATGTTTGACGAGGTGCACGATCCGGCAGCGGTAACGCCAGGTACTGTTGAGCGCGCCCGCGCAGCCGCCGAATCTGCGGGTATCGAAGTGATCGAAGTCGGCAGCATCCTTGCGAACGCTCCCGATCGATCGAAGTTCATCTGTCTTGACGGTATTCACATGACCGAACCTTATCACCGGTTAATGGCGAAGGAGTGGTTGAAGTATCTGGCAAAAGGAACGCGTTAGCTGAGTGCATGCAAAATCATCCTGTTAATCCTGAAAATCCTGTTCATCCTGTGAAACTAAACTGTCGTGCAGCGGCGCTCAAAGTTTTCATTCTGGCGTGCTGCCTTCTGGCCGTTTGCTTTCAGATGGGCGCTTCAACAACCTTCGCTCAATCCACTCCGCTTACCCGTCCTCGCATGTTGATTGGCGAGAACGATCCACTCACTGGATTCAAAGTTCTACGCGCCAGGTACGAAGCCGGTGCGCGACCTTCTGATGACATCGATGGCTGGGCGTTAAGTTATCTCCTCACCGGCGATGACACGTTTGCAAAACGAGCGGTCGAAAAGATCCGGGCCAGCCACACACCTGAACAAGTCGGGTCTCGCACTTACCCCGAATACGTCAAATGGTCACTCGCCTTCGACTGGCTCTACAACTATCCGGGTTTTGACAACGAACTGAAAGATCGCGTCGCCGCTGAACTTCTGCGTGCCGCAGAAAAGATGTTGCAGGACCAGTCGCTGAAAGAAGTGCAGCTCGCGATGTATCACAACTATCCCGTTCGCTACTTAACGCTCGCGCTCTTCGCGTTAACCGCGATCGAAGGGCACGCCTCGGTTGAGACGCGTGCGGCGCCACTGCGAAAACATTCACGCGCCGTTCTCGATCATATTCTCGACCTTACGAACTTCATCACCCCTGACGGTGGTTACCACGAGTCGATGGACTACCAGCGCATCACCTTTGCGCCGCTCGCGATGATGGCGGAGTTGTTACGCACCACGGCTAACAGCGATCCGGCACTGCGTTACACGCTTTTTCAACATTACACCGACACGTATCTCTATAAAGTTTTACCTGATGGCACGACTGCCCGCGACGACGATAACGAGTTTCCCTACCTGCAGTGGGAAGACAACATCTGCTTCGGTTACGCGGTTAATCGCTTCAAAGATCCGTACGCCGCATGGTTCCTGCGCAAGAGTGGTTGGCCCGCGCAACCAAGATGGCGCGTCGCAATCACGCAGTTTTTGTGGGATGACCCGAACGTAACGCCACGAAATCCAGCCGACAGCACTGCAGCAGAAATTCCGCGGGCCCACTTCTTTCGCGGGATTGGCCACTTGATCATGCGCGATGGGTTTGGTCCTGATTCCACCTGGATACAGTTCAACTCCGGTCCATATCTCGCAAAGCACGACCACCTCGACCAAAATCACTTCGTCATCTATCACAAAGGCTATTTAGCGACAGAGAGTGGCGCAGACTACACGGACACGGAGAGCCCTCACTATCTGAACTACTACCGCCGCACGATTGCGCATAACTCGATGCTCGTTTATCAGACGGGCGAAAAGTTTTTCTGGGCGGAAAATTTGTGGCCGGCGGCTAACGACGGCGGTCAGCGAATGGATTCGTCACGCTACTGGAACACGGTCCGGAGCAGGGAGGACTTCGAACGAACACGTGACTTATGGGCCACTGGTCACATGGAAGTCACCGATACCGCGGACCGGTCGTATGTCTACGCGCGCGGTAATGCGACCAACGCTTATCAACCGTCAAAAATGGAGCGATTCACACGCGAGGTCGCTTACACGCCCGGCAACAACGTCCTCGTTATTTTCGATCGCGTGCGAACTACTGACCCAAGCTTCAAGAAAGTTTGGTTAATGCACGGTGTCGGCAAACCGTCAGTTGTCGCGAGCGATGAGGGAAAAGATGCTGGTCACGGTGGCACTGCATACTCGAACGCCTCAACTTTCACATATGAAGATGGTGGCGGACGATTGCGAGTTCACACATTACTTCCACGCGAACGAGAGTTGATTACGCGGGGAGGACCGGGTTGGGAATTTTGGACACCAGGAGACGAATTTGGTGGTGCGTGGGGTTCCGGCAAGAACTGGCCGCTCGATCCGCCGGCAGGTGGTCCACTACCGCAAGATCCATATTTGCGAAAGATGTGGAAGACGTTCTGGGGTGAGGATTTCGAGAAACTCTTGCCATCGAACACGCGCGCGGTTGTTCCGGCTGCATGGCGTGTCGAAGTGTCGCCGGCTAAGCCGGCTAAAGAAGACTTCTTTCTACACGTTCTTGAAATCGGAGATAAAGGCGACTCACGGGCGCCGAAGGTCGAACTGGTTGATGGCTCCAACTTGATCGGTGCTCTCATCGAAGGCGGCACCGTGACGTTGTTCGCCACCGGCGAAGGAGTCGTTACTGATGCGGAGGCCACGATCCCGAATTTAGAGACAGCTAACTTGCTCATTAGCGGACTAAAGCCACATGCAAAGTACGAACTACAGATGACTGGTGGGCGAGCAAACTGGCGCGGCGGCCTTTTCAACGGTGTTCCCGCGGGAATCTTCATCGGAACGGCGAACGATTCCGGTGTGTTGTACGCGCCATTCAACGGACAAAAAGATGGACGACTTCGACTGCGGATTATAAGTCGATAGTAGGAGTTAGCCACAGATTACACGGATTTTTTTATGAGAGTTTTGAGTGCAGTGTTTCTCTTTCTGGTTTGTGCGCAAGTATGTGCACAACAGTCTCTGCGTGAGGTCAATCAGGTTGCGCAGCCACAGGCAGCATCGGTTATCGCGATCGTGGGAGCGAACTTGATTGATGGTCGCGGCGGTCCGGTTGTTTCGGATTCGGTTGTTGTGATTCGAGGTGATCGAATCCTCGCTGTTGGCAACCGAGGTTCGGTGAAAATTCCGGAGGGCGCAGACGTGGTAGATGCCAAAGGTCTCACGCTCTTACCGGGATTAATCGATGCTCACTTTCACATCGATGGCGATGATTCATTACCGGCGCTCTTCCTTTCGCATGGAGTGACTTCGTTACGTGATCCGGGACAGTGGATCGAGGCGTACGCC
>DASTVU010000253.1:0-9340 GCA_035758935.1 Pyrinomonadaceae bacterium
CACGGGCGGCCACGGAGGGCCGCCCCTACAGTACGTTGCGAGGTGCGAGATGAAGTTTGCGAAGGTTGTGTTTATGGTGGCTGGGATTTACGGGCTGCTGGTGTTGTTGCCGCAGTTTTTTCTAGAGGCAAAGATCGGGCGTGATACGCCACCGCCGATAACGCATCCGGAGTTCTTCTACGGCTTTATCTGCGTCGCAGTGGCGTGGCAGGTGCTGTTCCTGGTGCTGTCGAGAGATCCGGTCAGATACCGGCCGATGATGATCCCAGCAATGCTCGAGAAGATCGGCTTTCCAATCGCGGTCGTGATTCTTTATCTACAGGGCCGACTGTCGCCGACGATCTTCGCACCTGCCGGTGCAGATTTAATCCTGTTCGTGTTGTTTGCTTTGTCTTACAGGAAGACTAGCGAGGCTGCTCGCCGTACGTAGCTCCCACGCCTTTGCTTTCTGCGACTTCGCAATTGCCAAAGACGTCTTGAAACACTCTTCGGCTTCCGCAACGTCTTTGTTTATTAACAACTCACCTTTGAGACGATAAATCTCCGCTTCGTAGTAACGCTCGCCCGTCTTGAGCACCATTGCAAGCGCTTCGTTCAACACGCGCAGTGCCTCTTCCTTCTGATCAGCCTTCGACAAAGCCAACGCGAGGAACGCTAAAAATTGCGGACGAACGAGCGACGCGCTGGTTGCATCGATTGCTGCGATCGCGTCACGTATCTGATCGATGGCTTCGTTCTCGTTGCCCTGTTCGATCAATGTCCAGCCGTGCATTGCGCTTGCCATGGCTTGATACATCACGAGCCCGTGTTTCGCTGAAATATCGATCGCGGCCTCCGCGTACTGCTGGGCCATCAGATGATCGCTAAGCAGGTGATAAAGACCGGCGGCGAAGAAGAACGCGTGCGCGAGGCCTTGCGGTTCGGCTAACTCGCGCGCGCGGGACAAAGCTTCGTCGATTTGTTTCACTGCCTCATCAGATCTTCCGAGACACCAAAGCGCCCACGAAGCAAAGCAAGGCATCGCGACGCCTGGATTCAGTGCATAGAGAAACGAATCGTCGCGATGTGCCTGGGGTTCATAGAGTGCGAGTGCTTTATCGAAATGTTCGAGAGCCAGCTCGAAGTTTCCAAGGTGCATGGACGTTATTTCCAACGCCCAGTGCGCTCGTAAGGCGATTCCCGGATAAGGCAAACGCTCGCCGAGTTTGAGAAACTCCTCCGCAAGCTGGCGAGCAGTCTCCAGCTCCGCGCTCAACGTATAGAACGTCCATAATCCCCAGAACACTTCGGAAACATCCGGCGAGTCGCCCAACTGTTCATAAAGATCGCGGGCTTTCATGTAGACCCGGCCGACATTCGGCGACGCATAACCTTCGATCGCAATCAACGGCACGCCGAGAGTGAGGTGCAAACACAACGCTTCGCTCAGTGTTTCGCGCGTCTCGGGCAGTTTCTCGATCAACTCGATACCACGGCGTGCGAGGTTTACTGCCTCCTGGTAAGCAAACCGGCGGATCGCATTGTTTGCTCCTTCTTTAAAGTAGTGTGCCGCGCGCGTGTAATCGCGTCCTCGTTCAAAGTGCATCGCAAGTTCAGTCGCGATCTCGACAGCACGCTTGTCGTAGACCTCCTCGCCGCGCTCACCTATCAAGCGATGCAGTTTCACACGACGCCCCACCGGCAAACGATCGTACAAAACGTTTTGATACAAAGCGTGGACAAAGCCGAATCGCGTCACGACCTCACCATTAGGTAACTCCTGTGCGCCACACTCCTTTATGTATTGACCCTGACGAGCAAGCTCATTACAACGTGCCTCCACAACACGGGGATCTTCTTCGAGACCAGCCGCGAGCGCGGGCGTGGAAAACTCAACTCCGGCAACGCTCGCGGCTTCGAGGGTTCTTTGTGCCTCCAATCCGAGATGGTCCACATGCCGTTCGATCATCTGCTTGATGTTATCAGGCACGCCAACTTCAATATTTCCGATGTCAACACCCAATTCCCAGGTCGTCTCGCGCAGAACAATCAGTTTGTTTTCGAGGAGGTAATTTACAGAGTTCACCATGAACAACGGATTTCCATCGGTGCGATGGTGAATCAGTCCGGCGAGGCCCGGAGGAAATCGATTGCCCGGAAACATGACGGCCAAATAGTCTGATACAGAAGCTTCCGTCAGGTATTCAAGCGGGATCTCTCGACATAACTGCTTGGCCATCAACTCCTGCTTGACTGCTCTCAGCGGATGACCACTCGCGGTCAGCTCCGCGTCGCGATAAGTACCAATCAACAGGAGATGAGCACGCTCGCGTTGGTTTGCTAGATAGGAGATCAGATCGAGTGTTGAGTAATCGCTCCAGTGTAGGTCTTCGAGAATAAGCACGAGCGGCACGTCCGCGGTGAGTACGTCCAAAGCTTCGCCCATCTCGCGCAGCATTCGTTCGCGCGTTGCGCCCGAAACTTCTTTGCTCAATAGCTCGCGATCAGACGGACTCAGCAGCGAAGGCATTTGCAGCAACCACATCGGTGCATGTGTGCGCACGGTGTTCGCAACGTTTTGTTCGTTGCGGCATAAACGTCCGATCGCTTCAAGAACCGGAAGATACGCTTCACCTGTCCCGTACTGCTCCAGGCATTGGCCTCGACCCACACGAATACTTCCGTCGCGAGGAATGGTGCGTGCAAATGCGTCAACGAGCGAGGTTTTTCCGATGCCGGCTTCACCGGTGACGAAGACGACCTGGCGTTGTCCTCGCAACGTCCGGCGGAGGCGGCGTTGCAGTTGACCTAACGCCTGTTCGCGTCCCACCACGCCCGAGTAGATCGAAAACGCGCCGGAAAGGAAAGCGCCTGACGGGGAATCGTCCGGGATGTATGGTTGTTTCGGTGGCGCTTGCTTCGGTGCTGCAATCTCTCCGATAAAGCGATAGCCGCGGCGGTGTGAGGTCTCAATGAACTTTGGCGACTTTGGATCGTCGTCCAAAACCTCTCTTAACTGACGCACAGTGACCTTGAGAACCGCATCGCCCACAAAAGTTTCGGGCCAAACGGCATTCAGCAACTCCTCTTTGGTGACGAGTTGTCCGGACCGATTCAACAGGTAATTGAGTACGGCAAAGGCCTTAGGCCGGATCTTTATCTCTTCAGAGCCTCTCCACAGACACTCATTGACGAGATCGAGGGAGAAGTGATCGAAGGCTATGAGCCTGTCGGTTGGGGTCGAACTCACGGACGTTACCGAATAATTACCTAACTTTTAGGACAAACCGTTATGAATTGGTCCATTGTGCTCCTCTAATGCAGCGATGGCAAACGGCAGCCACCCCTGCATTACCTGCAAAGAAGCCCAACAGTCAGAAACAATCTCTCTGAAGCATTTTTGAATGCTTTGGGTGCCTCACTCCGTCTCCTGATCCCAAAACATTACCGCACATTTACCGGAAGTTTATGACTGGCATGGCGGCGGTCTCTATTCTGACCACGCGTTAGACAAACTTAGAAAGGATCAGCATGAAGAAATATTTTTTTAGATTTGCATTTGTACTGGGCTTACTAGCGGCCTTCGTAGTGCCGCACTTTGCCGGTGCTCAGGAAGATTTTTCACAAACTCCGGCAGTCGCCGAGATTTCGGATCCGGTGGCAGTTTTTCAGGCCGCAGGACCAACCACAACTTCGATCCAAAGCTCGGTGGATCGGTATCGCGACGCGGTGAGCGTGCTTGCCGGACGTCGCGAAATCAACTGGGACGGAGGCAATCCAGCAAATGAAGCGACGACAGTCTCCGGAAATCCGTTTAACGGATTTTTGATCTCCCGCGGCGCACTTTTCACAACTCCAGACGGAACTGGGTTCGTGCAAGCTCCGGCCGGCACCGATGTGGCGCCCGGCGGACTCGCAGGCGTGTTCGGTAACCCCACTTACAAAACAAGTTTTCGACCTTTCAGTAACTTGCGCCTGTTCAGCGCTATCGGCGGCAAGGTTACTGACGTGACCTTTTTCGTACCCGGCGGCGGCGACGTGGCGGCGACAGTCAGTGGATTCGGCGCTGTCTTCACAGACGTCGACCAACCAAACGGAAGTGGACCCGCGCACAAACGAGGTAACCGTCACGCAAGCACTCTGATCGAGTACTACGGCGTTAATGGCGAGTTGTTATTCAGCAGTTTCGTACCGGCGTCGCCAGGCGATGGTGGCTTTTCTTTCTTCGGAATCGTGTTTCCTGATGCTCGCATCGCGCGCGTGCGAATCACGAGCGGAGACGTTGCACCAGGACCGGATGACTCCGCGAAACAGGACGTCGTCATGATGGACGATTTTATCTTCGGCGAACCACGACCGATTAATTAAGGAGATGAAAGATGAGTAAACGCAGTTTCGAACTAGCCCGTCGATTAGAACTCGGCGCTCTTGCACTCGAGGCTTTTGCGAGCTCGCTCACTGAATTCGAGTGGCAAAGCCGTGTTCCCGGAGATGGACGCCAGGTCGGAGTGGTCGTGCATCACGTTGCGAGTGTTTATCCGATCGAGATCCAGTTGGCCCAATCGCTCGCGAAAGGTCAGCCAATCGAGGGCGTCACTGGTGAAGTAATCAACAAGATGAATGCCGCACATGCAAAGGAAGTCGAAGGCGTCACGAAGGAAGAGACGCTCGAATTGCTGCGAAAGAACAGCGCCGCGGCGGCAACCGCGATCAGAGCGCTTACTGACGATGAACTCGATCGCGCAGCGACCGTTTCGCTCAATGCGAACGCGCCGCTGACATGTCAGTTCCTACTCGAGGATCACGCTGTACGACACAGCTATCACCACCTGACACGCATACGCGCTGCCTTGCAGGCCACAGGTTACACCGATAACAAATCCGATTTTCAATCCGTGTTATCCATGGCCTGAATAATTGGGTAATCAAGAAAGGAAGAGGGAGATTTATCATGAAGAGAACAGTTGCAAAAGGATTCATCACAGCAGCACTGCTTGCTATGGCAATCACAGTCGCGGGCGTGTCCGCGCAGGCTCAAACTTTACAATATAGGATAACCGTCGACATTCCATTCGAGTTTTCAGTGTCCGATCAGAAGCTTCCGGCCGGCAAATACTGGATCAGCCGTGCTCAACAATCGAGCGGCGATACAGTGCTGCAAATCACAAGCACCGATGGCCACTCGACTACAAATCGTTTCAGCATACCCGTCGTCACATTCAATCCGAAAAAGCGAGGCGAGCTGATTTTTCACAAATACGGCGACCGGTATTTCCTGTCACAGGTTTGGCCGGCCGCCGGCGAAACGGGACGAGCATTTCTAAAGACGAGTGCCGAGCGCACGCTCGAGCGTGATGCTCGCAACAACATAGTCGGAGCAACGAAAGCGCCGAAAGCAGAGATTGTCGCAGTCGCTGTGACAACTCAGCGCTAACGTTTTTCAAACTCATGATCCGTGCTTGGAAGAGGGTCAGTACCGTAACGCGGTAGCGTCGGGTGAGTCTCGTAAATGCAAGGGGTTGAGGGTTATTGATGCACAACATCGACCTGACGCTACCGCGTTACGGTACTGACCTCTTCCAACACTGGTTTTGAGGCAATGCCGTTTGAAAGTGAACGAACAGTGATTAGTGATCGAAATGTACAACTCGCGGCATCCGGCGACATGGTGGCGTTCGAAGAGGTTTATCGAACTTACCATCGGCGGGTCTACGCTCAATGCCTGCGTATGACAAGGAGCGTAGCTGAGGCGGAAGACCTAACGCAGGAGGTCTTCATTCAACTCTATCGCAAGTTGAAGACCTTTCGCGGCGAGTCATTGTTTACCACGTGGCTTCACAGGCTGACGACAAACGCAGTGCTGATGCATTTTCGCAAACTCGCTGCGCGACCGGAACAAACGACCGATGATCCAGAAACTCTGAACGGCTTTGCAGGCATAACGCAAAATCACAACAGCAGTTCCGTCATCGATCGCATTGCGCTGGACGAAGCTATCCGGCAATTGTCGCCCGGTTATCGCGCCGTTTTCATCCTCCACGACATGGAGGGGTACGAGCATCATCAGATCGGCAAGATACTCGGCTGCGCGGTGGGGACTTCCAAATCGCAATTGCACAAAGCGCGCATGAAACTTCGTCGTCTGCTCCATCCCAAAAAGCGCGCCGCTTTCCCGCGTTCGATGGAGCAGAAGAAGCAGGCAGCAGTTACAGGTAGCAAACGGCTATTGCAACCTGCAACTGCCTGCCTGCAACAGACCGGCTAATCGCTGTTCTCTGTGCAACCTCAGTGTTCTCTGTGTCTCTGTGGTGAGTCTTGCCGTGAATTAGTTAACCACGGAGACACAGAGAACACTGAGGCAGCACAGAGAAATCAGTCTCCCTCTTATTTAACCCTTCCACTTAGAAGTAAGGAGTTTATTGTCGTGACAAGAGTTAGTTTTAAACTACTAGCCATGGCTCTGGTGACTCTCGCTGTTGCTGCCAGTGCTTTTGGACAAACGAGCAAGGGGTTTTTCGTCGGGAACGTCACCGATCAAAACGGTGCTGTCGTTGCAGGCGCCGTGGTAAAGATCACGAACGCCGCCACCGGCGTCACGCGTGTAACCACATCAAATGCCGAAGGTAGCTTTCGCCTTGATGCCATCGATCCCGGAACCTACAGAATTGAAATCAGCCAGCCCGGATTCAAGACGATCACGCGCGATGGTTTGATCATCTCTGCGGCCCAGACTACTTCCGCAAACTTTCTGCTCGAAGTAGGAACGCAGACGGAAATGGTCGTGGTGACAAGCGGGAGTGAGATCACGCTTCAGTCGCAGGATGGAGCTCGCGTCAATACACTCAGCAAACGCGAAATCACCGACTTGCCGACGCCGGGTCTTAATCCCGCAAGCATTGTGTTCACGTTGCCCGGTGTGATCGATCCAGGGCCACTTGCAGGCGGCTTCGTCCAGGGAACCGAGTTTTCCGTCAACGGACTTCGCGCGCGTGCCAACAATCAACTGATTGATGGACTGGACAACAACGACAACTCAATTTCCGGTCAGTCGTACATTCCCATCCTGCGCGATGGTTACAGCCAGGTCGCGGTACTGCAGTCAGATTATTCAGCAGAGTTTGGACGCGCGGGCGGTGCAGTGGTGAATATCGTGACGCGCAGTGGCTCAAATGAGTTTCACGGCTCGGCCTATGATGTAATCAACAACAGCGCCTTCAATTCTCTGACCGCCAGTCAAAGGGCGGATGGAACGCGAAAGCCGGTTGTGACTGAGAACACATTCGGTTTCTCGCTTGGTGGTCCAATCGTCAAGGACAAGCTTTTCTTCTTTGGAACTTACCAGCGCGATCTATTTCGTTCTGGTGCTGATGCAACCGTTCGCGTACCAACGGCGGAAGGCTTTGCCCAACTTCGCGCGTTGTTTCCAGCCGGCACGAATGCAAATCTCGATCGCTATCTGGACATCGTCGGCAACCTGCGCGGGCAACGAGAGATCTCAACGGTTTCGCTCGGAGGCGGACGGCCCGACATTGATTTTGGTGAGACCACTATCAGCAGCGCACAGCCTCTGACTGACGATCAGTTTCTTACTCGAGTCGATTGGACACCGACGCAGAAAGACAGCTTGTCGTTTCGTTATGTTTACGATCGTCTGATCGTAAACAATCAGTTTCCGACCGTTGCCTCAGGCGGATCGCCGTTTGCAGGATTCGAAGTTGATGTTCCTGGTCTCTCCCAAAACTTCTATTTCAATTACACCCGGAACATCTCGACACGCTTGGTAAATGAAGCTCGCTTCGGTTATGGACGATTCAACGTAAACTTCAGTGCGCGTGATCCTCAGGTCGAAGCCGCAGGTCCGGTCTTCCTGTTTAGCGGCGCCGGCCTGGGCCAGGGAATTACGTCCGTGGGTCTGCCCGCAGTGTTTCCGCAGGGACGCCTTTTCAACAATTACCAGATACAGGACACTCTTTCGTACACCGCTGGTAACCATACGTTTCGCTTTGGCGCGGACCTTAATATTCAACGCGCCACGCAGCAGATACCGTTCAACTCGCGCGGCGTGCTGACGTTCGCGGGTGGCGGTGGTTTCAATGCCTTCGGAAACTTCGTAGATCAATTTTCCGGTCGCGGGGCAGGCGGCGCGAGTATTCAATTCGGCAGTCCTGTGATTGTCCCGAACGCTTTCTACCAGAATTACTTTGCGGAAGACGCGTGGCGAGTTAGACCAAATCTGACGGTGACGCTGGGACTGCGTTACGAGAATTACGGCACGCCGTTCAACGCGATTCCGTTTCCAGCGTTTGCAGGTTTCGACCAGGCAGTTGACGCTGTCGTTCGGCAGCGGCGCGATAACAACAACTTCGCGCCACGTTTCAGCTTCGCCTACTCGCCGCAGTTCGGAAAGAAACTCTTTGGTGAGAACAAGACGGTGATTCGCGGCGGATTTGCGGTCAGCTATGACTTCTTCTTCAACAACATTCTGGCGAATACCGCGGCCAGTGTTCCAAATACGTTTGGCGTGACGAACTTCGGAGCTTCATTGCCGGCGAATACCGATCCGCGGGGCATAGCGAAATTCGGAACCGGATCGTTGCCAACGACCGGAACGCCCGATCCGTTAGCGACTATCAACACGATTCCGACTGATCTCGTCAATCCACAGACGTATGTATACAACTTCGGAATTCAACGCGAGTTGCCGTTCAAGCTCATCGGCGACGTGGCGTATGTAGGCTCGCGCGGAACGCGTCTCTTTATCAACGAGCAACTGAATCCTGGTATTGGTGGTTTCGATACCCTCATCAGGCAGTTTCCGAATCGTGGCTCTGTCGTGGCACGCACGAATGGTGGCGATTCGAGTTACAACTCTCTGCAAGCACGACTCGATCGCGGTTTCAGCAGCGGGCTGTTGCTGCGGTTTGCTTACACGTACTCAAAAGCGATCGACAACGTGAACAGCGAAGTGTTTGTGACCTCAGGCGGCAGCAGTGTGGGATCCGATCCTAACAATCGCCGAACTGATCGGAGTGTCGCGTCGTTTGACGTGCCTCACCGGTTTGTGGCGACGTTTATCTACGATCTTCCAAGTTTGGGTAGATCGGGGTTTGTTCACAACGTGCTGGGTGGCTACTCAATCGCCGGCACCTACAGGCTGCAATCCGGAAACGTGCAGACACCGTTTGTAGGTGGAATCGACCTGAATGGCGATGGCAGTGCGACAAACGATCGACCGGTGATCAGCAATCCGAATGCGCCGGCAAACTCGGTCGGCTTCTCGAACTTCATTTCCGAGAATTTTATTTCGGGTGTGACGTCGCCGACGGGTTTCTCAGACGTGAACGGCAATCCGGTGAGACCT
>DASTVU010000254.1:0-8943 GCA_035758935.1 Pyrinomonadaceae bacterium
CCATGTCGATGTTGAAGCGCGGGAAGTTGAAGTTGTCAGGATCGCCGCCGAAAAACGCTGCCTGAAATTCAGGCACAAACACCAAACGCACGTCGGTGTACTTCTTGTAGCGATAAAGATTGTATTGTCCGCCCTGATAAAGCGTGACGACGTCCGAGCGCAAGCCGGTAGCTTTCGTCGACTCTGCTTCGATCGCCGAGATCTCAGCGCGTCTGGCCGCAAATGCTTCGGCGTCCGTGGCCCCAGCCTTCACTGCACCGTTTATGCGCGTGGTGACGTCTTCGATGCTGATCAGAACGTTCAGTTCGAGACTCGGCGCCTTGATCTCTTCGGCGCGTGTTTTTGCCACAAACCCTTCCTTCGCGTAATCCTTCTCGGGCGTGCTGACTTCGCCGACGATATCTTCGACGATGTGGTAGTTAGTCAGTACGAGGCCGTTCGGAGAAACAAACGAGCCGGAACCGCCGTTGTTGAAGCGCACCGAAGCCAGCCGAACTTTATTCAGCCATTCATCGGTAACCTCAAATCCGTATTTCTTCTTGATTTCTGCGCGTGGGACGTTGTTGAACGTCCACATCCCTTCGTCAGCCAGCGCAGTGACATGGAGTGTTTGTAAACTAAAGAGCGCCAGCAACAGCGCAGAAAGAAGTCTTCTCAATTTCATATCAATCCTCAATAAAGCAGTGTTTTTGGGCAGAGATACCACAGATTACACCCTGAGCGGGGAAACTGTGAAACGGTCAGATGCAAGACGGACTATCCGCGATGCAAGAAGGCCTATTCGCGCTCGCCGCGGTCCCTGAGACGAATGAATTCGTCGAGGCTGAGGGCGGCATAGCCCCGTTCCTTCATGCGCTTGATATAGCTGGCGCTGACGCCGTGATCCTTGAGTCGAACGAGTTGTTCGACACTCGTGTTGCTGTATCCGAGATCCTGTAGTTCCTTGATAAAAGCGGAACTGACGCCGTGATCTTTCATGCGGCGCAGATCTTCCAGCGGCAGACGCTCGTAACCGAGCGCTTTCAACTCTGTCACGAAGGACGTGCTGACGCCGTGATCCTTGAGCGTGATCCAATCGTCGAGTGACGAGCGGTTGTAGCCGGCGGCGATGAATTCACTGATGTACTTCGCGTTGACGCCGTGATCTTTCGTGCGAATGAGTTCATCTGGATTTAGATTGCTGTAGCCGAGGCCGCCGAGCTCGCGAATGAAGTTCAAAGACACGCCATGATCTTTCATGCGCACGACGAGATCTGTCGTTTTTACGGAGTAGCCGAGCGATTTCAGGCCCTGGAGGTATTCGAGCCTGACGCCGTGATTACCCATGCGGACGAGTTGTTCGACGGTCGAAGTGTCGTAGCCCTGACTCTTCAGTTCGTTGATATAAGCCTGGCCGGTGTCGTTGAGCGCCAGTGATTGGAGCTGCTCGTCGGTTGCTCTACCGAAGCCTTGTCGCGAGAGTTCAGACGCAAAAGCCTGGTTGGGCGCGAAAGTAAAGTGACCGGATCCATTTCCGTCTTTGAACCAGCCCTCGAAATTGAACGTGCCGGCGTCGCGCTTCAGTTGGAACTGAACGTTAGTGCCGGCTGACGACATCACCTGCTCGCGCGTCAGTCCAACAAGCTGATCGAGAGTGACACCAAAATCGGTGTTGTTATAGCTGAAGCCATTATTATTCTTATTCGCACGCCGGTAACTCATGCTTAGCTGGAGCTTGCTTTCAGCCGGCCTGAACTCAATCAGCCACTGTCTCGCAACGGAATCCTGTGGGTTTGAATAGCTTACTTCAGCGGCGGGATAGCAGGCCCAAAGCAACAATAGTGCGGCTGATAGCACGGCAATAGAAGCAATTCGAGCGGGTGAAGATTTCATGGGCGCACTCCAAACTGGGTTTGAATGAAAGAAAGCAGAGTACTACGTGCTCTGTGAGGTAAACACCACCCGCGAATGTTTTGTGGCACCGGTGAAAATTGTCACCGATTGGAGCGTTTGGCCGGCTGATCGTCCGATATCGGGCGCGGTTTGCTCGTCACTTCGGTGCCACACTGGCGACAGTTATAACGGTCCTGCTGCTGCGCAGCGGGCACCAGCCATAGACAGCCGCATGACTGGCACAAAATCGTGGAGCCGAGCAACCACTCATTGAATCTAATCTCTTTTTCGACCCTCATTGATAGATTCCCCTTGTTCGTCGGGTTTTTAGAGCGACATGCTTTCTAAACGACAAACGACGCGATTGTTTCAACAAATTGTCGCAGCTTCGTCGCGATGCTGGGGTCAACTGTAGGGGCGGCCCTCCGTGGCCGCCCGTGGTTTTGATCGTGTTCACCAATATCCGAGGCCGTCGCTTATTGAATTCCTTAGCTCAAACCACGGGCGGCCACGGAGGGCCGCCCCTACAGTACGTTCCGAGGCTCTCATATACCCTATAATCGCCGCTGTGCGGCTAAACCAATTTCCGAGGCTCCTGTTCGCCGACTGGCGCAAGCTCAAGCTGCCATTCTCGGGTGAAACTATTGTTGTCGCAGTTTCAGGCGGCGCGGATTCGACAGCCCTTTTGCTCGCCCTCGAAGAGCTCAAACGTCACCACAAACTTTCCGTCGAGATCTGCGTCGCTCATCTCGACCACCGGCTCCGAAAATCGAGCAGTAAAGACGCAAAATGGGTCTCCGAACTCGCAACAAAACTGGGCTTCAAGAGCGTGATCGGCCGCAGCAAAGTCGAGGAAGAGGCAGACGGGCAGCGTGACAACCTGGAGCAAGCTGCGAGAAATGCCCGTTACGCTTTTCTGCAGCGAACCGCTAAGAAAGTCTCCGCAAAATATGTCCTGACCGGTCACACTATGGACGATCAAGCGGAAACAGTGCTTCTTCGCCTGATGCGTGGCAGTGCCGGCTTCGGTCTCGGTGGCATGGAAGCCTTGCGACCGCTCGCCAAAAACAGCTCGATCACGCTCGTGCGACCGCTCCTGTGGGCACGCCGGATAGACACTGAAGAATATTGCCGCCTCCGGAGAATCAAGTTCCTTTCGGACGAGATGAACGACGATCTGAGCTTTGCCCGCGTCAAGGTCCGCAAACAACTCCTGCCGCTGATGCAGTCGTTCAATAACCGGATTGTCGAAGCAATCTCCCGCACAGCGACCCAGTTGCGCGAAGACGGCGCCGTACTTTTTAACGATTCTGATGCACTGTTACGACGCGCGGCGGTGTCTAACGAGGAGAGCGATGAAACTAAATCACTTGCTCTCGACGTAAAGGTCCTTTCCAATGCGCCGCCGGCCTTGCGCCGCCGAGCGCTACGGCAATGGCTTTCGGATGCGAGGGGCGGAACGCGAAGACTGGAAATGGTTCATCTGCTGGCGGTGGAAAGGCTTTTAGAAGGCAATTCAGGCGGTAAAGTGGCGGAATTGCCTAACGGCGGACGGGTAAGACGCCGGCGGAACCGGCTCGAGTTTGAGTCGGCATCGGAAAATGATTGACAGTTTCGACAGGATTTACAAGATTATTCAGGATTCGCCCACGGCGCGCTCGACGGGGAACCAAAAGGGCGAATCTGCATCAAAGGAAACAGTTGTTTTTAGTTAACCTTGAGTTGTGAAGAGCCCGTCGAAGGTGGACGGCGACAAATGACGCCCTGATAAGGTATTATCGGGGGTCGGAGGCGTTGATGAATTTGAGTTCTACGGCAAGACAAATCGTTTTTTGGCTCCTGATAATCGCAGGGGCACTCCTATTGTATAAGCTCGTTAATCCGCGTGGCAGCAGCTATAAGACCATCGCGCTAACCGAGATGGATCAGATGATCCAGAGCGGTACTCTTAAACAGTTAACAGTCAAACAGAATGAAACCGTAGCGATTGACGTTAATAACCAGGAATATAGAGCAGCCCTATCGAATGAGTTTTCGAAGGCAGACCTGCTCAAATCAGCTCGCGAAGTTGTTAATGGTAAGTCGCGCGTTCCCAAGGTTGAAGAAGAATCGAGCGCAAGTTTCATCTGGCCCATGCTCATCACCTGGGCTCCATTGTTATTCATAATTGCAATCTGGATCTTCATGCTGCGGCAGATGCAATCGGGCGGCAACAAGGCGTTGTCGTTCGGTAAGTCGCGAGCAAAGCTACTCAACAACCAGCAGAAGCGGGTGACGTTTAAAGATGTTGCTGGAGTTGAAGAAGCTAAAGAAGAGTTACAGGAAATCATTGAGTTCCTTAAGGAACCACAGAAGTTTCAGAAGCTCGGCGGACGTATTCCCAAGGGCGTTTTGATGATGGGACCTCCGGGAACGGGCAAGACGTTGTTGGCTCGTGCCATCGCCGGCGAAGCAAACGTTCCGTTCTTCTCGATCTCTGGTTCTGACTTTGTCGAGATGTTTGTGGGCGTTGGCGCATCGCGCGTGCGCGACTTGTTTGAACAAGGCAAGAAGAATGCGCCCTGCATCATCTTCATCGATGAGATCGATGCGGTGGGCCGTCATCGTGGCGCAGGCCTCGGTGGTGGACACGATGAACGCGAGCAGACGTTGAATCAGTTGCTTGTCGAGATGGACGGCTTCGAATCGAACGACGGCGTTATCCTGATCGCTTCTACCAACCGTCCGGACGTTCTCGATCCTGCATTGCTGCGACCAGGCCGTTTCGACCGTCGTGTTGTGGTTTCAAGACCTGACGTTCGTGGACGCGAAGGCATCCTGAAAGTTCACACGCGCAAGATTCCGCTTGGTGAAGATGTGGATATCTCCGTGATTGCACGCGGTACTCCCGGATTCACTGGCGCGGATCTCGCAAACCTTGTTAACGAAGCTGCTCTCAATGCAGCTCGTTACAACAAGAAGCTCGTCGCAATGGGCGACTTCGAGTTGGCTAAAGACAAGGTGTTGATGGGTGCTGAGCGCAAGAGCATGGTGATTTCAAACGAGGAGAAGCGCGTTACTGCATACCACGAAGCGGGTCATACACTCGTTGGTCTGAAAGTGCCAAACGCTGATCCGGTTCACAAAGTAACCATCATCCCGCGTGGAATGGCGCTGGGCGTGACGCAACAGCTTCCAGAGGGTGATCGTCACAACTACAGTCAGGAATATCTGCTGGGCCAGATTTCAATCCTGATGGGTGGACGCATTGCTGAAGATACTTTCCTCGGCAGCATCACCACTGGAGCTTCAAACGATATCGAGCGTGCGACCGAGCTCGCGCGTGCGATGGTTTGCGAGTATGGCATGTCTGAGATGGGACCGCTGACCTTCGGAAAGAAAGAAGAGCAGATCTTCCTCGGACGCGAGATCGCACAGCATCGTGATTTCTCTGAAGACACCGCAATCAAGATCGATCAAGAGGTGAAGAAGATCGTCACCGCGCAGTACGAGCGGGCAAAAGCGATCATCGAAGAGAATCGCGACACGATGATTCGATTGGCTGAATGCTTGTTGGAGCGTGAGTCGCTGGATGGAGTCGAGATTCGCAGGATTGTCGCGGGCTTGCCGCTCGATGAGAATCCGCCAGCGGTAGATTCCGGAAACGATCAGGATCGGCCGCAGTTGAAGGAGCCGACCGCTAAACCGCTGAAGCCGATTCTGCCACCGATAACCGGCGGCAATCCGGCGCCTGCCTAAAACCTATCCACAGATTACGCAGATTTTTGTAATCGGTGTAATCTGTGGATAAATGACTTCCTGGCAAATTAGAGATCGAGCAATGCCCATCGGTGAGCGCACGCTCATCATGGGCATTCTTAATGTCACGCCTGATTCTTTCAGCGACGGCGGACAGTTTCTCACGGTCGACAATGCGTTGGCCCACGCCGAACAGATGATCTCGGAAGGCGCCGACATCATCGACGTCGGCGGCGAATCCACACGTCCTGGCGGAGAGCCTGTTTCGGTTGAAGACGAGATTAAGCGCGTCGTTCCTGTAATTGAGGCTCTGGCCCAACGCACCGACACACCTATTTCAGTCGACACAACCAAATCTGAAGTCGCACGCGCCGCACTGGACGCCGGCGCAGCAATCGTCAACGACATCTCGGCACTTCGTTTTGATTTCTACGTCGCAGATGTTGTCGCACGCGCGAACGCAGGACTCGTGCTAATGCACTCACGCGGCACACCCGCCACGATGCATCGTCTGCCACCCGTCGCAGACATCATGCACGAAGTCACACACAGCCTACGCGCGAGTATCAACATGGCCGAGCGTCGCGGCGTAAAACCCGAATCAATCGTGATCGATCCGGGAATCGGTTTCGGAAAGAGTCAGGAACAAAACCTGGAATTAATCGCAAAGCTCGATCAACTAATCGCCGCCTTCCCCGACTACCCACTCCTGATCGGCACCTCCCGCAAATCCTTCATCGGCCGTCTCCTCGCCGACTCCTCCGGCACCCCCGCCCCCGCCGAAGACCGTCTCCACGGCACCCTCGCCACCATCACAGCCGCGATTTTGAAGGGCGCACACATCGTCCGCGTCCACGACGTGAAAGCAACAATCGAAACAATCCGTGTTGCGGAAAGCATCCGTGATAATCCGCAGCAAATGTGAGAGAATCCAGCGCCGATGACTAAGTTTCTACGTGTTTCCCTCTTCATCCTGATGCTCTGCTTCGTGGCTGGTTTTGCCGAGTGCTACAAGCCGGTTACCAAGAATCAACTTCCAGCTCGAATCAAGACTGTTGCGGTCCCGGCATTTCAAATGGAGAGCCAGGCGCTGCGCTACAAGATTGAATCGCGTTTCACGGATGCGGTCATGCGCGAGCTTGTGCATCGCGGGCGTGGGTTGCGTGTGCAGGGACAACGTGAGGGTGCTGATGCCGTAATTGAAGGCGTCATCAAGAAGTTCTATTTCGGCGGCGTGCTCCTCGACGACAAAGGACGTGCGCGGATTTTTGAAGTGACGATCGAGGCTGCGGTCACTGTGCGTGATCAAACGGAGAATCGCGTGCTTTACGATAATCAGAATTTCGTCTTTCGCGGCGAGTATGAGTTCGCGAGCGATCCGCGCAGCTTCTTTAACGAAGAAGATCCGGCAATTCTTCGCATGTCGCGTAATTTCGCCGAAAGTATCGTGTCAACGCTCATCAACGCTGTCCAAATCGAAAAGAAATGAAGACGCTGTCTCGAACTGAGCTTGATCGCTCGCTGCGTGAAGGTCCGCGCCCGCTCTACCTGCTGCTTGGATCGGAAGTCTATCTACGTCGCGTTGCGGCCCAAACGATTACTGAGGTTGCTCTCAGCCGCACGCTTCTGCGCGAGTTCAACGAATCAGCTTTCAGTTTGTTGAGTGATCCGGTGCAATCTGCAATTGCTGCGGCTGAGCAACTGCCGATGATGTCGGACATGCGTGTAGTTCGAATTCGCGACTTCGCGAGACTGCGCGAGGCCGACGAAGACACTCTTATTCGTTATCTCAATAATCCAGCGCCCACAACGGTGATGATCTTTATCGCCGACGAGCTCGACAAGCGAAAGAAGTCAAGCAAGGTGTTGCTTGACACCTGTACCGTCGTTGAGTTCGGACCACTCAAAGATGCGGAAGTAAAAACCTGGGCCAAAACGCGATTGAAGGAATTAAAAGTTTCTGCCGACGATCAGGTATTGAGCGAATTGATTCGGTTAGTGGGCACGGACGTGCAAACGCTCTTCAACGAACTGGAGAAACTCGCGTCAGCAGCGGCGAGCTCGGGCGACCGTATCACTCTCGATCTTGTCGATGAACTTATCGGCCGTTCCCGCGAATTATCGAATTTTGAACTCGCTGATCAACTGTTGGCGGGCAATCGAAAGAAGGCTCTCGAAACACTGCACCGCCTCCTTGAAGACGGTGCTGAACCGGTAATGCTCGTTGGCTTAATCGCCGGCAATTATCACCGGCTCGCTTTGGGTAAACACCTGCTGACACGAGGCGGTCGAGACGAGGTCTTTCGCAACATCTCTTTGCCGCCATTCAAACGTGATTCGTACATCTCCACTCTACAACGTAGCAGCGCTGAAAAGATCGCACGTGGAATTCAACTCACCGCCGCCACCGATCTCGCAATCAAAACATCTCAAGCAACTCCTCGCCTCCAACTCGAGCTGCTCGTCTGCGAGTTAGCCGGCTAATCCGCGTTTTTATCCGCGTGAATCTGTGGCTAATACTGCGTTGCACTTCTCAACGATTGAGATATTCCCTTCATCATCCAATCGCTGCGCAATGCGCTCAATCCAATACCTTGTAATCTCTTCGCTGTATTTCTTCGGATCTACTTTATGGTGGGCAATGAAGCGCAACAACCCGTCTCGCATGCGCTCAAGAGCGGCTTCCCTTCCAAAGTTGTGCACATACCAAACCGCAACCACGAGATGATCCTTGTGTTTGAACTCATCCGCACTGGTCTGACATGTTTCAAAACCACGCACCACTCTCTCGATTTCAAGCTCAGAGTTCATTGTTAGCTCCTTTCCAAATAAAAACCGAGGCGGATCGAATTCGATCCGCCTCGGTAGATTTCAGTATGTGGGCTGGTCTATTTAGCTGCCACTTGATTCGCGCGAACTGTCAGCCGCGACTTGTAACGTGCCGCAGCGTTCTTGTGCAAGACGCCCTTCTGGACCGACTTGTCGATCACGGAAATGGCTTCCGGCAGAACCTGCTGAACTTCGTCAGTCTTGCCCGTATCGAGGGCCGCCCGGAGCTTCTTGATATACGTTCTGACCTTGGTTTTGTGACTACGATTAATGACGCGCCGCTTCTCGCTCTGTCTTACGCGCTTCTCTGCTGATTTATGATTCGGCATTCAAATCTCCAAAAACTCAAGAAAAACCCACTATTCACGCGCCCAGCACCTCCGGCGCAAGCGACGGAGTATAAGTACCGCCCCACCCAGTGTCAAGCCGTCCGCAGATTACGCAGATTTGCCCCGAATACGGGCGCCACGCCGTCCTTCATCAACTTGTACTCAACCGAATCCA
>DASTVU010000255.1:0-20908 GCA_035758935.1 Pyrinomonadaceae bacterium
GCTGTTGAATTCGCTTCCTCAAATGAAAGGAGCGGTTCAACTGTTCCCGGCACGATCGCAACACCAGCCTCAACAGCCGCGCGACGTGCGCTCGTCTTTGATCCCATGATTTCCATTGCTTCCGGAGATGGGCCAATGAAGACCAGACCCGCTGCATTAGCGGCGCGAGCAAACTCGGCGCTCTCCGCAAGAAAACCGTAACCCGGGTGAATGCCCTCTGCGTTTACTTCTTTCGCCGCGGCCACGATTGTTTCGATCTTCAAATAGCTGTGGGCTGACGCTGCTGGTCCAACACAAATCGCCTCATTGGCCATGCGCACGTGCAGACTCTCAACGTCCGCTTCCGAATAGATCGCCACTGTCCTGATGCCCAACTCGCGGCAGGTGCGGATGATGCGAATGGCGATTTCGCCTCGGTTGGCAATCAGGATTTTGCGGAACATGCTGTTGGTGGTGTTTGTTCTTAGTGTTTTGTGCTTGGTACTTAGTGCTTGGTATTTTGTGCTTGGTACTTTGTGATTATTCAAAAACAAAGAACAAAGTACAAAGAACAAAGTACAAAGCACAAACCTCAAACGACGATCGAGTTTGCAGGACTGCGCGGATCGTAACGAACCACAATCTGTTTTCCGGGAGCGTAGTCGTTGGAGCGCTGTTGCTGCAAAGGGCTGAGCGCCTGCGAGGACTCGTAGAGAACTCCTGCGAGCATGTAGGTATACGTTACCTGAGAGATGCGACCCTCGTTATCTGAGACGGCGTCGATAATTTGACCGTCGGTCATGCGGCCCGTTTTCGACAGACGCTCGATACGTGAGGCTTCGTCTTCAGTTTTTTTGCGGAATCGGTCGAGGAACGACATTGAAGTCGCTATGGTTCCAGGGCCCCTGCCGAGACTGACATTCCGACTCCGCCTTTGGCGATTTCGGAAAGTTTCATGACCACGCCGTCACGAACGACCCAATCGTCTTCGTTTCCGGTGATCTTGTCTTCGCCGGGCAGTCGCAGAACGTAGTTTGTGAACGCCAAACCTCCTGGCGGCGTGTCATCAGTTGCGGATGATAGTGATGCTTTACGAATGACGGCGCCACGCAGCGTACGCGATTTTTCAGTTGAAACTGCGGCGAAGTCTGCGCTCGGCACGTAT
The DNA here is from genome assembly GCA_035758935.1 of Pyrinomonadaceae bacterium. Taxonomy (GTDB): domain Bacteria; phylum Acidobacteriota; class Blastocatellia; order Pyrinomonadales; family Pyrinomonadaceae; genus PSRF01. The sequence goes on from DASTVU010000255.1 coordinate 1,145, forward strand.
TCAATCGGATTAACACCTTCCAGGGCAGCTGCAAGCGACCCATCGGGATCCGAAACGCGTTCCTGGAGCGTTTTGAAGTCTGCGGGAAGCGAGTTGTACTTGATTCTATACTCCAGCAGTGCCCGTTCAATCGTGTATCCCTGCGCAAGGATGGCTGCTTCCTTCGCGAGTCTGCGGTGTTCCAGACGAGCCGGCACGGTGACTCCGATCAGCAGCGCGATTAGCATCGCAACAGTCGCGGATGCGAGCAATCCGCGGCGGGCATATTTGACTCCGCAAAACCTTTGAGGCTGCGACACGACGGACCGGTAAAGCTTACGTCCGAACCAAAGGACAACGAGCAGAGAAGGAACGGCAATCCACTTCAGGCGCCACGCAGCAGTTTCACCGGCGGCGACCCAGGACCAGAGTCCAAACGACCCGGACCACTTTTGCACGAAGGCGACTACGATCTGGATCACAAAAATCAGGGCCACCAGTGAACCGGTGACCGCCAGAATTAAAGCGCGACCGTAAGAAGGGAGTTCATGAGCGGGCCTGGGAAGCGGCTCACCGACAGCGCGGGCTCCACACTGTTTACAACCACTGGTCAATGCGCCGTGGAATTTAAAACCGCAGCACGGACAGGTAGTCAAGCAGTTACCTCAATAAAGAAATAGGTCGTATATATCCTATCTGACCTATGAAATCGCAACTTCAGCGCGTTTCGGCGGATCATCCGCGCGTTTCGGCGAATCATACGAAGCTTTGTCATCAACGTTCGCGGTTTTTGCTTCTTCAGCCTTGGTCAGCTCGCGCCACGTGTGATACATGCGATGGGCGAAGGTCCAATAAGAGCCAATCGCAAGCACCCATAAAACGGCGGGCATGCGATTGGCGAAGAAATTAGTCGAACCTGGATGAGTACTGAGCGCCCCAATAATAAAGAGTACAACCCGTTCTGGGCGCCGCAGAAAGCCAACATCGCACTTGGGAATCAGACTCTCTGCCCGGGCGCTGGCGTAGCTTACCATAACTGAGCCCATTAGTCCGGCGCCCGCAAGAAAAACGTTAAGAGTTGAGTGAAACTCCGTATCCCGGGCGTAAAAGACCATCAGGCCCACAAAAACCACCATGTCTGACAGCCGGTCCAAGGACGAGTCGAGAAAACCGCCAAATCGCGTCACACGGCCCGAAAGCCGGGCCACCTGGCCGTCCAGCATGTCAAACAGATTCGCGACAATCAGGGCGATTCCGGCCGAGAAAAAGCGTCCCATTCCAAAAAGAAGACCGCAACCGACGTTTAGAGCAACGCCGATGACGGTCAAAATATTTGGGTTGATGTGACCAAGTGCAAGCCAGCGTACTATTGCGTCAATAATTCGCTGTGCTGCCCGTCCGATACTGGCACCAAACATGTGTTAGGTTCGTTTCTCCTCGGCTTACATTAGTATCCACAGATTACGCAGATGACGCAGATTTCTGTGTAATCTGTGTAATCTGTGGATAAAGCTAGTTATCACCTTCCAGTTCGTCATGTAGCGTACGCAACTGCCTGATCTCGAAGTTACGTACGGCCGCTGGAGTCCGCACAACTACCTCATCGCCTTCCTGTTTGCCCATAAGGCTTCTGCCCACGGGCGACGTCGTTGAAATCAACCCCTGTGCTGGATCGCTCTCTTCGGGCGTCACCAGGCGGTAAGTTACTTCTTCGTCTTTCTCACTATCGTAAAGTACCAACGTCGATCCATACGAGGCCTTATCGCGCGGCACCTTGTTCGGATCTATCGAGGCTATCTCACTGATTCGCTGTCTTAACTCCACGATACGTGCCTTGACGACGTTCTGCCGATCGAGCGCGGCGCGATACTCAGAATTCTCACGAAGGTCGCCAAATTCGAGCGCCCGCTTGATCTCCTTTGGCAGGTGAACGCGCAATTCGGATTCCAGTTCGTCGAGTTGGCCCTGGAGTTTTTCTTTGATTCCCTGTGACACCACTTACATCCTTATCCGGCAAGCCTATTCGGCCAAAGCCTCAACTTGGCAACTTCAATGCCACTCATGCTCAAAACTAATGCGGTTTATGATAACTGGCTTCGTCGGGAGCACCAAAACAAATACCTGTATCACGAGCCGTCCGGACCAACTGTCCGTTAGGAGGCACAGTTTTGATACCTTTAATCGCTTCAGTCAACGGGACGGTGACGACGTCTCCCGCCTGCAAAGCGACCATTACGCCGGTCTCGCCCTTCGAAATAGCCCGCACCGCAGCCGAGCCATAGTTAGTCGCCAGCATCCGGTCAAATGCGTTGGGACGGCCGCCTCTCTGGAGGTGACCGAGCACGACGCAGCGCGTTTCGCGACCGGTTACGTTTTCCAAATCCTGTTGCAGGTGATGACCGATACCACCGAGCCGGGGTGCACGAACTCCATCACCCTTGTCTTGATAAACCAAGTCGTGCCCGACCTCTATGGCTCCCTCTGCGACCACGATAATACTAAAATTTGAGCCACTGATATCGCGCGCGTGGATCTTTTCGGCGACTACGTCCAATGAGAACGGAATCTCGGGAATTAGGATCACGTCAGCACCGCCCGCGAGGCCGGAGTGCAGCGCAATCCAGCCGGCGTGTCGCCCCATGACTTCGAGGATCATGACGCGATCGTGTGACTCGGCAGTGGTGTGCAAACGATCGAGAGCTTCCGTGGCGATATCGAGCGCAGTTACAAAGCCAAAGGTGAGTTCGGTGCAGGCGAGATCGTTATCGATCGTCTTCGGCACGCCGCACACTGGAACACCACGTTTAGCAAACTCATTTGCAATCGTTAGCGTACCTTCGCCGCCCAGCACCACGAGAGCGTCGATCCCAACGACCTTCATGTTTGAGATCGCTTCCTGGTAAACGCTTTCGACGTCCTTTCCTGTTTCTTCGCAAGCGCGTTCGACAAACTGTCCGCGATTGCGGGTTCCGAGAATCGTGCCGCCGCGGGGTAGTAATCCGCGCACGTCGCTTGCTGACAACAAACGGGTTCTGGTCTCGCCCAGCAGACCTTCGAAGCCGTCCTCGATTCCAATCACGCGCATGCCGTACTCGCACGTCGCGGTCTTCACCACGGCGCGGATAACGGCGTTCAGTCCCGGCGCATCACCGCCGCCTGTCAGGATTCCAATGGTTCCGAACATAGGCCAAGTTTAACACTGCTGATTGCCGATTGCCGATTGCCAAATTTGATTTGGTTGTGAATTACGAGGGTTGCAAGAAATTGGCAATTGACAATTGGCAATTAGCAATGACTGGAGTAGCATACCAACAAAATGGAAATCGATGACGACGCAAAAGAGATAGTTCGCGAGATCGGCACTGCGATAAACGAGTCGGTGGAGAATTCCACCAAGGTTGCCGAGGCAATTGAACGTCTGCGCGAAGCCGGATACGAAATGGAATTAACCCTGCGCCTCGAGATCGGCTTGCGGCCTCACGCCGGCGATGACGAAAGTACCACTGACGGCGCCAGCCTCGAACTCACTGAAGAAGATCTGCAAGTGCTACAGCGAATGAAGATCAGGATCGATCCTGACATTGAAACGCACTAGAGCCATCCACAGATTACACAGAAAGAAGATCTGCGTAATCTGTGGATGGTTTTTTCTATTCCGGGACCTCATCGCTTCCAGTTAGTGATTGCTGTCGCAGCGCTGCGGCGCCGAGCAAGCCGCCCATTCCCATCGATTCAACCGCGCTGCTGGGCACCAGCATTAAAGCGCCCTTCTCCTTCAAGCCTTCATACAACATGTTCATGGCGCGCAGGTGCAACGCGGTCGGATTGTCGCGATACGACTGAGCCGCAGTCGCAAACGAGTGTGCAATCTCAACCTCGGCCTGGCCGAGGATAATGCGCGCCTGTTTCTCTCGGGAGGCTTGTGCCTCGCGTGACATCGCATCCTGTAAGGCCGACGGAATGATCACGTCACGCATCTCCACTGACTGCACTGTGACGCCCCATGGATTTGAACGCTCATCAATTAGTTGCTGCAACTCATCTTCAATTCGTTCGCGACCGCGCAACAAATCAGTCAGCGACGTTCTGCCGATGATGTCGCGTAGAGCAGTTTGTGCAGCCCAACTGACAGCCTGCGGATAGTTCTGAACTTCAAGCGCTGCTTTCTCCGGATCGTAAACCATCCAGAAGAGCACAGCGTCTACGTTTACCGGAACCGTATCTGACGTCAGCGTCTCTTCAGCAGCAAAGCTCGTGGTGATCACCCGCTGGTCCACCCATGCCGAAATCGAATCGACAAAAGGGATAATCCAGAACAGACCTGGACCCCTCAACCCAACGTATCTTCCGAGACGCAAGACAACCGCACGTTCCCATTGCCGCGCGATCTTCGGCGCCTGTGCCGCCAGTAAACCCAACAACAGACCCAAGATACCGGCAACAGGATTGAACGTAAGCCACGAGATAAGTCCGCCGAGCAGAAAGGGCACGAGGAGAGTTACTGCCGCGACTATGTTGACGCGCGGCATTTCCGGGGCGGGCAAATTACTCCTGGTTTGAATAAGACTCGTTGTAGGACTAGACATTCTTAGTCTCCTTTTTGCGCCGGCTCTGAAGTTGATCCAGCAAATCGTCGACTGAAAAGCCCATTGCACTTGCTTCTTCCACGAAGCGGTCGACTAACTCTTTCAAGTGCTTCTCGTGCTCGTCGCGATGACCTGGAGTGAGATGGTGGGCGCTGACAAACGTTCCCACGCCTCTTCGTGTTTCGAGGATTCCTGAGCGTTCCAACTCCGCATAGACTTTGGCGACTGTGTTGGCATTCACGCGCAAATCAACCGCCAACTGACGCACCGTCGGCAGTTGTTCCCCGACCCGTAGCCGTCCCGTTGCAATCGCAAAGCGAATCGCTCGCGTCAACTGCGCGTAAAGCGGCATGGGGTGCGAAGGGCTCAATGAGAAAATCTGGCTCATCTCGGATTGTACTACGACAGTAGTACAAGTAGGGTTTCAGGAAAATGTTCAGCCACGGATAAACACGGATGACACAGATAAGAAAATTCTGATCCGTATCATCCGCGTTAATCTGTGGCCTGATTTTGCTGGAATTAAGTGCGTGTGTTATCTTATCCGGCTTTCAATCCTGCCAGTTTGTTCGCCTTAATAGGTGAAAAGGGAGTTCATAGAACAGTATGGCTACGCCTAATGGAAACGTGAGCGCCGACGGTCAAGTCGGTAAAGTCGTGCAAATTATCGGTCCTGTGCTCGACGTCGAGTTTCAGGGGGGCTACCTGCCACCAATCTACCAGGCGCTGAGAGTCACCTCGGAAGGGTTCGATGTTCCCACTCCGATTGACGTCATTGCCGAAGTTCAGCAACACCTCGGCGAAGGCCGTGTGCGAACTGTTTCGATGACGCCGACCGACGGCATGGTGCGTGGCATGAAGGCGATCGACACCGGCGGTCCGATCACGATGCCTGTCGGCGAAGGCACGCTCGGTCGTGTGCTCAACGTTATCGGCGAGCCGGTCGACACGCTCGGTCCGGTGAAGCACAAGGAGCGCTACCCGATCCATCGTCACGCGCCGACGTTTGAAGAGCAGTCGACTGAATTGCAGATGTTTGAAACGGGAATCAAGGTTATCGATCTGATCCAGCCGTTCCTGCGTGGCGGAAAGATTGGTTTGTTCGGCGGCGCGGGCGTGGGCAAGACCGTTATCGTGATGGAGTTGATCAACAACATCGCGAAAGCGCGTTCGGGCTTTTCGGTGTTCGCGGGCGTCGGCGAGCGTACTCGCGAAGGAAACGACCTGCTACGCGAAATGGTCGAGTCGCAGGTTATTCAATTCGGCGAGGCGTTTAATAAAAACTTCCATGACACAGGCGCTTTCGACCTAACGAAGGTCGACATGAACACCATCGGACAGTCGAAGGTGGCGCTCATTTACGGGCAGATGACGGAGCCGCCGGGAGCGCGTCTGCGAGTTGCACTTTCGGGTCTGACCGTCGCTGAGTATTTCCGCGATCAGGGAATGGACGTGTTGCTCTTTATCGACAACATCTTCCGCTTCACGCAGGCTGGTTCCGAAGTGTCCGCACTGCTCGGCCGAATGCCCTCCGCAGTGGGTTATCAGCCGAACCTTGCAACCGAGATGGGCGAAATGCAGGAGCGGATCACGTCGACCAAGACTGGTTCAGTCACTTCAATTCAGGCGGTTTACGTGCCTGCCGACGACTACACTGACCCGGCGCCGGCAACCACCTTCGCGCACCTCGACGCAGTCACTGCGCTTTCGCGACAGATCGTGGAACTCGGAATTTATCCCGCTGTCGATCCTCTTTCTTCATCGTCGCGCATTCTCGATCCGCGCATCATCGGAAAAGAGCACTACGATACAGCTCAGGATGTGAAGCGCGTGTTGCAGCGTTACAAGGATCTTCAGGACATCATCGCGATTCTCGGTCTCGATGAATTGTCTGACGAAGACAAGCTGACTGTTTCGCGCGCCCGCAAGATTCAGAAGTTCTTCTCGCAACCATTCTTCGTTGCGGCGCAGTTCACGGGACTCGAAGGCAAGTACGTCAAACTCGAAGACACTGTCAGAGGTTTCCGCGAACTGGTTGACGGCAAACACGACGATCTGCCCGAACAGGCGTTCTACATGGTCGGCACGATCGAAGAGGCAATCGAGAAGGCGAAGACGATCGCTCAGTAGGGGCTATGGCAGAAAAGATTCAACTCGAAGTTGTAACCCCGGAGCGACGCGTGCTTGCGGAGCCGGTTGATATGGTGACGGTACCGGGTCTGGGAGGTGAGCTGGGAATCCTTCCGGGCCACACGCCGTTGATCTCGCAACTTCAAACCGGCGTGCTGACCTACGTTCAGGACGGGAAGAGTTCTCAGATGCACGTGTCAGGCGGGTTTGTTGAGGTTAGAGACGATCTCGTTGCGGTGTTGGCGGAAGTTGCCGAGCGCCCCGACGAGATAGACGCCGCACGTGCAAAGCTCTCGCGAGACAAACTCGAGAAACAACTCAACGCGTGGAACGGATCCGAAGAGGACTTCGAGATCGCGAAGACCAAACTCGACCGCTCGATGGTACGCCTCCAACTAGCTTCCCGATAACACGGAACGAAATCCGGATTTCTATCCGTGTTATCTGTGGCTAATAGCCCTGCGCATCTCACGCACCGCGTTATCCAATCCAACAAATATCGCACGCGAAATGATGTTGTGGCCGATGTTGAACTCCGTGATCTGTTTTATCTCGGCAACGGCTCCAACGTTTCGATAAGTGAGCCCGTGCCCAGCGGCGACAGCCAATCCATATTGAGTGGCCAGTTCCGCTGCTGCTCTCAATCTGCGTAACTCGTGCGAAGCGTGAGCCGCTCCTTCGCCGTGAATACCGCGAGCGCCGAGCGTGGCCTCGCAGTAAGCGGCAGTGCACAGCTCCACTTGTTGTGCGCCGACGTCGTGTGCGACTTGGATCTGTTCGGGATCCGGATCGATAAACAAGCTGGCGAGAATGTTTCCCGATCGCAACTTCGATACGGTGGCGCGCACGATCGCGATGTTAGCCTTGGCGTCGAGACCGCCTTCAGTTGTGATCTCGTTTGGCTTTTCGGCCACGAGTGTGACAGCGTCAGGCCTGGCATCAAGCGCGATGCCTAACATTTCTTCAGTCGCGGCCATTTCGAGATTCAGATAAGTCGTGACTGACTTGCGCAGCAATTCGACATCGAGATCCTGAATGTGACGGCGGTCTCCACGCAGGTGGACCGTGATTCCATCGGCTCCGGCCTGCTCACACGCCATCGCAGCCGCGATGACGCTCGGCTCCGGAGCGCGACGCGCCTGCCGCACCGTGGCGACATGATCGATGTTGACGTTGATACGAGCGGTCATGGCTCTAATTATAAGTCTCTTTTCAGCTCATGCACGGCGCGAATGGCGCTGTCGTAAACTCCGCGGCGCGCCTGTTGCCGGATCAAATTCACCTCGTTCACCATCTTAAAGCTATCGGTAAACAAGGTAATCTTGCTGCCCTCGTTGTGGTCCCATCGCACCGGAATCTCTTTCAGATTCAAACCCGCGCGAAAAGCCAGATACAGCAACTCGACATCAAATCCAAACCGATCGATCGTGGCTGCTTCGATAAGCGGCCGGCACACGCTCATGCGGAAGGCTTTGAACCCGCACTGCGTGTCCCAGAACGGCATACCCGTGGCCACGCGAACGACCAGATTGAAGACGCGTCCACCTTGTTCGCGACGCCATGACTGATGCACTCCAATTAAGCTGCGGTCCAAAGCTCGCGACCCGAAAGCCACATCACATTGTCCGCTCTCAATGGGCTCGACCAGTTTCTTCTCTTCGGCAATAGGCGTCGAAAGATCGGCATCAGAAAACAGGGCGACGTCACCGCGTGCAGCCAGCAGGCCCAGCCTGACGGCTCTCCCTTTCCCGAGATTTGACTTGTAGCTGATGACCGAAGTGCGCAAATCCCCGGAATCCTGGAAGACTTTTCGCGCAAGTTCAGCGGTCTCATCGGCTGAACCGTCGTCGACGACTATCACCTCCGCTTCGGGACGGTTCTGGCGCAGGTAATCGACAACACCCCGAAGCGTCTTTTCCAGCCGGGCTGCCTCATTGTATGCGGGAATAATGATCGAAAGAGATGCAGACATCTGGCGCCAATCGCAATATAACACAGGCTCGCTCTGTGCTATATTTTGTCAATGGAAGTTGCACGCCAATTACCGGAATCCCCGTCATACAGCCAGGCATGGATGAGCCGCAAGTTCGCGATCGGCGCGGCGGTGTTGATTCTGGTGGCGGCGATTTTCGGAGGGACGATCGGCAGCGGTCGAAATCTCAGCAGCTTCACGTCGAACAACTCCAAGAACACCTATCGCGTCGCTGATGAGATTGAAAAGGATTACAACGAAGCAGTTTCCACCATTAGCTCCAATTATTCCGGCGACATTGATTACGAGCGAGCGACGCAGGCTGCCATTCAGGGAATGCTTTCAACGCTCGACCCGCATTCAGCTTACTTCCCCTACAGCGAGTTCAAAAAGCTAAAAGAGGATCAGGACTCTCGCTTCTACGGGATCGGCGTGACGATCGTGCAGCATCGCGATGGTGTTTACGTGCAATCGTCCGTCGAAGGAACGCCGGCAGCGAAGCTGGGTCTCAAGTATGGCGACCGCATTCTGGAAGTGGACGGGAAGGACGCGAAGGATTGGACCAGCGAACAGGTTTCCAAGAATGTCCGTGGGGGCCTTGGCGAGCCGGTCACAATTAAAGTCGAGCGAGCCGGTTCTGAAGCGCCGTTGTATTTCACGATTGTTCGTGATGCCGTGCCGCTACCGACGATTCGGAACTCCTACATGATTCGTCCCGGCACCGGTTACATCGGTTTGACCGGAGGCTTTCAAAGATCGAGTGATGAAGAACTCGTGAAGGCGATGAAGCGCTTGTCGGAGCAGGGAATGCGCCAGCTTGTTCTCGATCTGCGTGGCAATCCCGGCGGCCTACTGGATCAGGCGATTGATGTCGCAAGTGAATTTCTGCCGCGCGGCAAAGTCGTCGTTTCGGTAAAAGGCCGCACTGAATACAGCGAACCAATCATTTACAAGTCCACCGGTTCAGATCCGGCGACTGTTCCGCTCGTCGTTCTTATTAATCGAAACAGCGCTTCAGCGTCGGAGATAGTTGCCGGTGCAATTCAGGATCACGGTCGTGGCCTGATTGTGGGTGAGACGAGTTTCGGCAAAGGCCTCGTGCAGCGCATATTCCAGTTGCCATTCAACACTGGACTCACGCTCACGACCGCACGTTACTACACGCCCTACGGGCGTTCACTGCAACGCGACTATTCGAGCGGTTCACTTTACGATTACTACACACGACACGACGCAACTGAAAACCAAACTCCGTCCGCCGGAGCAAATGGACCACACAACATTGAAGCCCCACTCTCACTGGCGTCGCCGACTCCACATCCGCATACGGGACCGCCGGTACAGACTGCCGCGGGCCGTGTTTTTTACGGCGGTGGCGGGATAACTCCGGACATTGAAATCAAGGAAGCTGTCAACACACCAAATCGCCTGCGTATCGCCGAAGCTGCATTTCAATTCACGCGACAATTGGCTGCGGGAGTTGTTCCGGGTTTGGAGTCGTACAGGGTCGACAAGGTTCAGTACGGCAAGAATGCCAAAGCCACGGATTTCCCGATCACCGATCGCGTGATTGAAGCCTTCCGCAATTTCGTTCGTGCGCAACCGGAGCTTCAAGTGCAACCCGCTCAGGTTGATGAGGAGCTGGAATTTGCAAAGCTGCGATTGAGACAGGAGATCGTGACGGCAGCATTTTCAAACGATGCCGGCGCGCGCGTGCTGCTCGACAGTGATCCACAAGTGTTGCGCGCGCTGGAAGCGCTGCCGGATGCGAAACGTCTCGCCGACACGACGCACAGCACCGTCTGGCAAGGTTAGCCACAAAAAGCAGAAGAAGAACTAGCCACAAAAAAGCACAAGAAGCACAAAAAAGAATTCTTTACAATCAGCTCCTTCTTTTGTGCTTCTTGTGCCTTTTTGTGGCTACTCCTTTCTGTGCGATCTTGTGGCTCCAGGTACGAGTTATTGGATCTCTTGCGCGTTTTGGTTTATATTCCGCACGTTCATCTAGCCTTTTCTAAACGGCAATCGTTCTACATTTAACGTTGAAAGGACACTTTCGCATGAAAGACCGGTCGCGCTCCGTGTACGATCTTGGCTTGCTGATTGTGATCGTCAGTGCTGTGGCGTTTGCCACGATAACTGCTCATTCACAAAACCAAACTACAACTCAAACTCCAGCGCCCGCGGCGGCGCAGAGCCCGAGGCCAACTCCAAGCCCAAGTCCAACCCCAACTCCGATCAACTGGTCCACAGATCCGGTACTGAAGCGTTTTGTCGCTCGCAGTATCGGGCCGGCGAGCATGGGAGGACGCATCGACGATATCGCAGTGGCGGAGCAGAACCCCTACATCATCTACGTGGCGTTCGCGACTAACGGCGTTTGGAAGTCAACAAACAACGGCACGACCTTTCAACCAATCTTCGACACCTACGGAACTCATTCCGTCGGCGACGTTGCCATTGCGCCTTCAGATCCAAACATCGTCTGGGTCGGCACCGGTGAACCGAACAATCGCCAGAGCTCCAGCTTCGGCGACGGCATCTACAAGTCAACCGATGCCGGCAAGACTTTCACCAAAATGGGCCTCGAGGATTCACAGACGATCGCACGCGTCGTGATCGATCCGAAGGATCCGAACACCGTCTACGTCGCCGTGTTGGGCCATCTCTTTGGCCCCAACAAAGAACGTGGTGTCTACAAAACTACGGACGGCGGTAAGACGTGGACCAATGTGAAGTTCATCGATGAAGACACAGGCTTTACCGACATCGCGATGGACGCTTCCGACAGCAAGATTCTCTACGCTGCCTCTTATCAGCGACGCCGCACCAACTTCGGTTTCAATGGCGGTGGACCAGGAAGCGGAATCTGGAAGACGATCGACGCCGGCAAGACCTGGAAGAAACTCGAGGGTGGCGGTCTTCCGGAAGGATTGCTCGGACGCATCGGTCTCGATGTCTCGCGCTCAAATCCGAATATTCTCTATGCGCAGATGGAAGTTGGCGCCAGTGTTGGCACTGGCGGTGAAGAACCAACTGCCGGTGGACCGGCTCCGAGCCCGAGTCCTTCTCCGTCAGCGTCGCCAAGTCCCAGTCCGGGCGCGTCTCCGACGCCCACTCCCGTGGATCCGAAGAAATCCGGTGTGTGGCGTTCAGACGATAAAGGCAAAACCTGGCGGATCGTCAGCAACGAAAACAATCGACCGATGTACTACAGCCAGATTCGCGTCGATCCGAAGAATCCGGAAAATGTTTACGTTGGTGGCTTGAACTTCAGCAAGTCGACGGACGGTGGCAAGACGTTCCGATCGCTTCAGGCCGGCATCGCGCACAGCGACAATCACGCGATCTGGATTAATCCTGCGAACGGCGATCATCTTCTCGTGGGCAACGACGGTGGCTTGAACGTCAGTTACGATCAAGGCGCGACGTGGGAGTTCGTCAACACGATTCCCGCCGCGCAGTTTTACGCCATCGGAGTTGACATGCGTAAGCCGTATTACGTCTACGGCGGTTTGCAGGACAATGGCTCGTGGGGTGGTCCAAGTCAGACGCGAAGTCTGCAAAATGGAATCACCAATGCTGACTGGTATCGAGTTGGCGGTGGTGACGGGTTCTACACGCAGATCGATCCGACCGACCACAACATCGTCTATGTCGAGTCGCAGGGCGGGGCGATGCAGCGTTTGGATTTGCGAACCGGTCGCAGTGTCAGCATTCGGCCGCGGGGTGTGCCCCAGAGAAGAGGTGGACAGGGAAGACAGGGTGGTGCGCCAACCGCGAGTCCGTCTCCAGGCGCATCGCCAAGCGCTTCGCCAACACCAGATACCGCAGCGCAACTTGCTGCATTTGCTGCGACGCAGGGATTTGGCGGCTTTGGCGCGGCGAACCTCCAATCGAATGTGGTGCCAACACCACCTCCAACCGAAGTCTTTCGCTTTTACTGGAACACACCGATTCATCTTTCGCCGCACAATCCGCGAGTGGTCTATGCCGGTGGCAACAAGCTGTTCCGATCGATGGACCGCGGCGACACGTGGACCGCAACGATCGATCTCAGCAAGCAGATCGATCGCAACACGCTTCCAATCATGGGAGTCCCCGGCAAGGATCCGATGGCGTCGAAGCATGACGGTTATACCGGGTACGGTTATGTCGTCACTGTCGCGGAGTCGCCGAAACTACCAGGAGTACTCTGGGTGGGAACTGACGACGGAAACGTTCAGGTCAGTAAAGACGGCGGCGTAACCTGGACGAACGTTTCGAAGAATGTGCCGGGTATCGGCGACACGTATCACATCTCACGTGTTGAGCCTTCTCATTACGATGCGGGCACTTGTTATCTCGCGGTCGATGGACATCGTTTGGACGATTTGAAGCCTTATCTTTTCGTCACGAAAGATTACGGTGCCACGTGGACTTCACTTGTCAACAATCTACCGAAGTGGGGCACGGTCAATGTTGTGCTCGAAGATGCGAAGAATAAGGATCTGCTGTTTGTTGGTACAGAGTTTGGTCTCTATGTGTCGACTAATGGCGGTGCTGAGTGGAAGCCAATGATGTCAGGCATGCCCATCATGCGCATCGACGACCTTGTGGTCCATCCACGCGATAACGATCTAATCGTCGGAACTCACGGTCGCGGCATTTTCATCTTCGACGACATCAGCGCGTTACAGCAGATGTCGCAGAAGGTGAGGGACTCGGATGCGACTCTGTTTGAAGTGAGGCCCGGCACGATCTGGCAGAACGATCCGCGACTTGGTCGTTACTGGGGAGGAGCGAAGCTCTTCCGTGGCGCGAATCCCGCTCCGGGAACTGCCATCAGCTACTACCTGAAGTCTGCGCCGTCAGGTGATGTGAAACTCACCATCATGGACTACACCGGTAAAGTAGTTCGAAATCTTGTGGGAACCAATGATGTTGGTCTAAACAGGATTCAGTGGAACCTGCGCGGCGATCCGCCTCCACGTCCGGCCGGTGGTTTCGGCGGCGGCGGTGGAGGTGGCGGCGGCGGAGGTGGCGGTGGTGGTGGTGGTTTCGGCGGCTTCCTCAACCAGGGTCTGCCGCTCGAAGCCGGCACCTATATCCTCAAGCTAACTGTGGGAGGCAAGGACTACACGACCAAGATCATCGTCGAAAACGATCCCGGTCTGTAGTTAATTAGCCACGGATTCTCACGGATTACACTGATTGATCTGTGTAATCCGTGTTTATCTGTGGCTTAAATAACTTTCCCGATCACGCACTTCAAGTAAGACGTCTCCGGCATGCCCACCAATGCCGGATGATCGGTGGCTTGCATTCGTTTCTCCATCACCTGCACACGTCGATGCGCATCGAGAGCCGCATGGGCAATGATCTCGAGAAACAGTTCCTCGGAAACGTGATAAGAACACGTGCACGTGATCAGCACACCGCCGGGATTCAGTAACTTTAGCGCCCGCAAATTAATCTCTTTGTAACCACGAACCGCTGCTTTCAAACTCGCCCGGTTCTTCGCAAATGCAGGCGGGTCGAGCACGATCACATCGAAGCGCTCACTTGCCGCCTCCATTTCGCGCAACAAATCGAAGACATTCGCTTCGCGAAACTCAACGTTGGTCATTTCATTCAACGCTGCGTTTCGCTGTGCAGCCGCAACTGCATCTCCGGAGATATCGACGCCGATCACGCTTTCACAAACAGAAGCGAGATGCAGCGCAAATGCCCCGTTAAACGTGAAGCAATCGAGAGCACGACCTCTGTTCGTAGTTTGAGCGGCAGCACGTGCGGCTAATCGATTCTCGCGCTGGTCCAAAAACGATCCAGTTTTCTGTCCGCCGAGAGGCTCGACGTGAAAGCGCAGACCGTGTTGCAAGATTTCAAGTTCGGCAGGTGCATCGCCGTATACCGTGGCGGCGATGAGCGGCAGTCCTTCGAGTGTGCGCACGCGGGCATCATTGCGTTCGATCACCGCGCGTGGATTGAATTCCTCCACGAGTATCTCGACCAGCAACGACTTAACTGCGTCAGTGCCTTGCGACAACGTTTGCAGCACTAACACATCCGCGTACCGGTCGACGATAAGCGACGGCAGCAGATCGCCTTCTGAGTAGATCAGACGATAGGCATTCGTATCGGAAGAGATGTTTCTCCTATTCGCCGCTTCGGTGATTCGACGTCGCCACCAATCGCGATCGATGTTCTCATCGGTCTGAGTCAGAAATCGCAGCGCGATCTGCGATGAGTCGCTGAAAAGCGCCTGTCCGACAAAGTTGCCGCGTTCGTCTCTGACCGCTACAACAGCTCCGCCCTTCGCTTGCACCTCGACCACGTCACTCCGGTAAATCCAGAGATGACCCTGGCGGACGCGATCTGCGCCACGCTTATTAACCCGAACGCTCTCCATGCGGATACTCTGCCACGAAAAGGCACAAAAAGCACAAAATGAAGTATGCTAGGCTTCGAGCATGACGACGAAAACTGAGCCTCCAGTAGACTTCAATCCCTACAACACGCGCGAGATTGATTACGAAAAAGATCTCGGCGCACCGGGCCAGTTTCCCTACACACGCGGCATCTACAAGGACATGTATCGCGGGCGTCTTTGGACCATGCGCCAGTACGCAGGGTACGCCACCGCGGAAGAGTCAAACGCACGTTACAAATATCTTCTCGCACAAGGCACGACCGGACTTTCGGTCGCTTTTGATCTGCCGACACAGATCGGACTCGACTCCGACGAACCGCTCGCACTCGGCGAAGTCGGAAAAGTCGGCGTTGCTATCGACTCACTCGAAGACATGGAGCGGCTTTTTGCCGGCATTCCGCTCGACGAAGTCTCGACGTCAATGACTATCAATGCAACAGCCGCGATATTGCTGTCGCTGTATCTGGCGGTAGCTCGCAAGCAGGGGGTCGCGTTTACCAAAGTTCGCGGCACGTTGCAAAACGACATTTTGAAAGAGTACATCGCGCGCGGCACCTACATTTATCCACCCGCGCCGTCGTTGCGATTGGTTACGGACATCTTCGCGTACTGCGCTCGCGAAGTTCCCAACTGGAACACGATCTCGATCAGCGGTTATCACATTCGCGAAGCCGGTTCGACCGCAGTGCAGGAAGTTGCTTTTACGCTCGCCGACGGAATCACCTATGTTGAGGCGGCGTTGGCGGTCGGTCTTGAAGTCGATCAATTCGCACCACGCATTTCGTTTTTCTTCAACGCGCACAACAATCTGCTCGAGGAGATTGCGAAGTTTCGTGCGGCGCGACGATTGTGGGCGCGTATCATGCGCGACCGTTTTAACGCGCGCGATCCGCGTTCGTTGATGTTGAGGTTTCACACGCAGACTGCCGGATCGTCTCTGACGGCGCAACAGCCGGAAGTGAATGTGGTGCGGACAACGATCCAGGCCCTCGCTGCGGTACTCGGTGGCACACAATCGCTGCACACGAATTCAATGGACGAAGCACTCGCTCTGCCGACCGAAGCCTCAGCGAGAGTGGCGCTGCGAACTCAGCAGGTGATTGCGTATGAATCGGGAGTCGCGGAAACCGCGGATCCCCTGGCTGGTTCTTATGCGATTGAGCAAATGACCAACGAAGTGGAAGAGCAGGCACTCGAGTATTTAAAAAAGATCGAGACGATGGGCGGGATGCTGCGCGCGATTGAAACCGGATACGTGCAGCGTGAGATTCAGGAGTCGGCGTATCGTTATCAGAAAGCGATCGAAACACAGGAACAGGTGGTAGTCGGAGTAAATCGTTTTCAGCTTCAAGAAGAACTGCCGGTGAATGTATTGCGGATCGATCCGGCACTCGAACAGGCGCAGGTCGAACGTGTGCGCGCGTTGCGCGAGCGACGTGATGCGAAGGCCGTCAGCACTGCGCTGGAGAAGCTTCAAGAAGCCGCTGGAACAAATGAAAATCTTCTGCCGCGAATTCTCGAATGCGTCGAGGCATACGCGACGGTGGGGGAGATCAGTAACACGTTGCGGCGCGTTTGGGGCGAGTATCGCGAGACGTCCACTGTGTGACTATGAAGCGAATTCTCTTATCAGCATGTTTGTTGATTCTGGTTACAACCGTGGCCCTGGGCCAACCAGAAAAACAAACTGCGCGTTGGAAGCGATATACCGTGAAGGGCGAAGCGTTCTCAGTGACCTTCCCAACTCTTCCGGCGATGGCGACATACGAAGAAAATGTGGAGCGGCTGGAGAAACGGCGTCGCCGGCGAGTGCTCGGCGCATACGCCGATGGTCTGGTTTATGCAGTTAGCTGTTCCGACAACTCCAAAACTCGAGAGTTGCTCGAAGACTTTATCGAGGAAGAGATCTTCACTCACTCCACGTTTGATCGGACCAGTGAAAGGGATCTCAAACGTAATGGTTTTGAAGGCAAACAGTATTTTGCGCCGGACAAGGTTCCCGGTACGGTGCAGATCTTTTCGACCGGTAACGCCATCTACCTTTTTCGGGTCTTTGGCGCGCCCGGGAATGACACCCGAGTGCAGCAATATTTTTCTTCCATCGTGTTGGGAAAGCGGGCTTCAGGAATTGAAGTCACTGATGGCTTGGGCGTTCCCTATGAGTCGGAACCGAAAGCTGAGACGGATCTGAACAATGCAAACCCATTACTCAACAGGGAAGTTACCAGCAAGGCCGTGCTCGTAATGAAGCCCGAGCCGATGTATACGGAAGAGGCGCGTCAGAATGCCATTACAGGCACAATCGTCCTGAAGGTAGTTTTCTCCTCGGATGGCAGTGTCACAAACATTCGCACCGTTGCAGGATTACCATATGGGCTTACAGCAAAGGCGATCGAAGCCGCGAAAAAGACAAAGTTTGTCCCGGCAGTCAAGGACGGGAAGTTTGTTTCCACGTTTATGCAACTCGAATATAACTTCAATCTGTTTTGATCGCTGATGGCTCACCTTCTGGAAGTTCGAAATCTTCAGACGCATTTTCCGACCCGTGCAGGTTTGGTGCGCGCAGTTGACGGCGTTAGTTTTCATCTCGATCGCGGAGAACTACTCGGGCTAGTTGGTGAATCCGGTTGTGGCAAGTCGATGACGGCACTTTCCGTCATGCGTCTGATCTCGCCTCCCGGCAAAATCGTCAACGGCGAAATACTTTTCGACGGCAAAGACCTGCTCAAACTTTCCGAAGCGGAAATGCGCGAGATGCGCGGCGACGACATCGCCATGATCTTTCAGGATCCGATGACGTCGCTCAATCCCGTTTTTACAGTCGGCGAACAGATTGCCGAAGCACTGCGTCTTCATCGCAAACTCACGCGTAACGATGCACGTAAGGCGACGATCGATGCGATGCGTGAGGTCGCGATTCCCGATCCGGGTCGTCGCGTCAATGATTATCCACATCAACTCTCGGGCGGTATGCGACAGCGCGTGATGATCGCAATGGCGCTCGCCTGCAATCCGAAGCTTTTGATTGCAGATGAGCCAACGACTGCGCTCGACGTCACTATCCAGGCACAGATACTCGAGCTGCTTGACGAATTGAGAAAGCAGCGAGAGCTCGCTGTGCTCTTGATCACACACGATCTCGGTGTTGTTGCTGAAGTGGCCGATCGCGTCGCCGTGATGTACACCGGAAGGATCGTCGAGGAGTCGCCGGTGGACGAACTTTTCGCGCGGCCTAAACATCCTTACACGGAAGGACTGTTGCGCTCGGTCCCGAAACTCACCAGCGAACACGTTATCAAGAAAGAACGACTGGAAACGATCGAAGGCGTCGTGCCGCGCCCGACCGATTTGCCGCCGGGTTGTCACTTCGCGCCGCGTTGTCCGCATCGGATGCCGCGCTGCACGCAGGAGGAGATCCCGCTTTACCAACTCGAAGGCGGCGTCGAAGTGCGTTGCGTTCTTTACGACCTTGCGGCTGCCGTCGCTGCCGATCACGAGGCTGAACGACTGACGAAATGATTGCTGAATCCGTGGCTACTGAAACCCTGGTCAGCGTTCGCGACCTAGTCAAACACTTTCACATCGAAGGATCGGACGACGTCGTCCGCGCGGTTGACGGCGTCACGTTTCAGATCCTGGCCGGTGAGACGCTGGGACTCGTCGGCGAATCAGGCTGTGGCAAATCGACCGTCGGACGTTGTCTGCTGCGCTTGATCGAACCGACCTCGGGCGAGGTCAACTTTCAGGGACGAGACATACTCTCGCTCGACAGAAGGGACTTGCGACAGATCCGGCGCGAGATGCAGATCATCTTTCAGGATCCGTACGCGTCGTTGAATCCGCGCATGAAGATTGGCGACATCGTCGGCGAGCCGCTGGTGATTCACAACGAGGGCACGAAGAGCGAGCGGCGCGATCGCGTGGCCCAACTGCTGCGCCGCGTCGGGCTCGATCCCGACTACATGAATCGCTACGCGCACGAGTTCTCCGGCGGGCAGCGACAGCGCATCGGCGTCGCTCGCACGCTGGCGCTCAATCCGAAACTGATCGTCGCGGATGAACCGGTCTCGGCGCTCGACGTTTCGGTCCAGGCCCAGGTCGTGAACCTGCTCCAGGAGCTTCAGGAAGAATTCAGACTCACTTACTTGTTCATCTCTCACGGGCTCGCCGTCGTCGAACATATCTCGACGCGCGTCGCCGTGATGTATCTCGGCAGGATCGTCGAGATCGCGCCTGCTGCGGTGTTATATGCGCAACCGCTGCATCCGTACACGCAGGCATTGCTGTCGGCGATTCCGATTCCCGATCCAACACAGAAACGAAAGCGGATTATCCTGCAAGGCGACGTGCCGACGCCGATCAATCCGCCTTCGGGCTGCCGCTTTCGCACGCGCTGCCCGCTCGCAATCGAAGACTGCGCGCACATCGATCCGGAGTTGCGCGAGGTCTCGCCGGGCCACCCCGTGGCGTGCATCCGCGTGCCGGGTTGGTTTGAGTCGAAGCCGGCAGAATGAAACTTTGCAGTTCAGTGGGCCGTATTTAGGAACTTGCGCCTTAACGGATTCTAATTAACTTCGACGGAAGAGTTTCTCCCCGTCTTCTGATAGGAGATTGAACCGATGAGTGCTCCAAACGAGCCAACTTTCGTGGCGCCTCCGCCGCCGCCACTGCCAAAAGAAGAACCA
>DASTVU010000256.1:0-22706 GCA_035758935.1 Pyrinomonadaceae bacterium
GGAGGGATGCCTTGTTACCTGCAATTGCAGCAGGCGCAGTCACCGTTGTGCCTGCTTGCTGAATGCCAAAGTCAACAATATTTGCCACGCTGATCGCGCGCGCTGAAGTGGATGGGCTTCCCACAATGTAATGCGTGTCGCCCGCATTGCCAGCAGAAGTGACAACGATTACACCCGCCAGAGATGCATTAGTGCTGGCTGCTGCACTCGCGTCAGTAGAAGTGCCGAAATTGGAGCCCAGCGACATGTTGATAACGTCGACGTGATCCGAAGGATCGCCGTCACCGTTAGGATCAACAGCCCAATTGATAGCCTGCGTAGTAAGACCGGTGCTGCCACCACAGCCAAACACTTTCAATGCGTAAAGTTGCGCTCTCGGTGCGACACCGGGTCCGATGCTGAACGACGAAAAAGGTACTGAGCCATCCCATGGACCCAGAAAAGTCGTACCGTTTGCATTGACGCCTAATCCAGTGGCGGTGCCGGAAACGTGTGAGCCGTGTCCATTGCAATCGAGTGGATCGGGATCCGGAATCGGCACGTTCGCGCCGGTGTACGCATCGCCGGCAAAGTCCATTCCGCCAACAACTTTCGCTGTTGGGAAAGTTCCGGGTTCCAGGATGGCTCGATTGTTTGCCGTGTAGGCTGCGGCAGTACCTGGTCCGCCAAAGTTGGCGTGCAGGTAGTCAACGCCTGTATCGATAACTGCAATCCTTACGCCGTCACCCGAGTTGCCACTTGTTGCAGCCCACGCACTGGCCGCTTTAATAAAGGGCAGGCTCGTGGAGTTTTCGATGTAATGGACAGGAAGTGCATGTACCGCTTTAACATCCGCATTACCTCTGAGTTGCGGGAGGATACTCGCGTCGATTCTTGCGGCGATGCCGTTGTACGCAGTCTGCACTCGATAAAGCACTCTGGCTCTCTGACCGAAGTTGCCGAGATGCGCGAGCACACGCTGCTGCGCTCCTCTGACTCGCACCATTTGGGCGCGCGCTGCGCCTTGAGCGGCGGCGCGCTGTTGCGGATTGGCAGCGCGATCACTCCGATTATTCAGTGCTTGCGCATAGACTCTTGATGTCGGTTCATCAAACAACTCGATCATCACGTTGAACTCGCCCGTTTCCGGGAGTTCATCCTGCCCCTCGAGCTCGCCAACGGGCCGGTCGTTCGCGTATTGCGCGCGATCGAATCCGCCTGTCTGAGCATGACTGACTTCAGAAGGTCGGGTAAGGAGATATGTGATTAGGCCCAAAACCAGGAGCAGTAAGAGCGCCTTAAGCGAGGTTCGTACGGACATCTTTTCTCACCTTTCAATTGTTGGGTTGTAGGACGATGAACCGTTCTGTAGCCGCAGAACGGAAGGCAAAACCTCAGCACTCGTAACTCGCAGGATTGGGGACGAGGGAATGCGGAGCTAGACTATGAGCTTCGGTCTAGAGGCCGCTTACTATATAAGAGGTGGGGCAAATCATACAAGCTTTTCCGAGCTTAAAATCTCGATGTCGATTTCAAATGAACAACTCGCAGCATACCGTGCTAATGGGTTCCTTGTGATCGATGGGTTTGCCGATGCAGCGACGTGTGACGAATTGCGCGCGCGGGCTGCGGAGATGGTCCATGAATTCGATCCGGCCGAAGTCGTCTCAATCTTCTCAACACACGAACAGAACCGAACTACCGATGATTACTTCTTAACCTCAGGAGACAAGATCAGGTTCTTCTTCGAAGAGAATGCTTTCAACGCGGATGGCACGTTGAAGTATGAGAAGGAGAATTCGATCAACAAGATCGGACATGCGTTGCACGATCTCGATCCCGTCTTCGAGCGCTTCTCGCGCAGTGAGAAGAATAAAGACCTCGCGACGGCAATCGCAATGACGAATCCTCTGCTACTACAGTCGATGTACATCTTCAAACAGCCGAACATCGGCGGCGAGGTGACGTGTCATCAGGACAGCACATTCCTCTACACAGATCCGATCGATATCGTCGGGCTATGGTTCGCGCTTGAGGATGCGACGATGGAGAACGGTTGTCTTTGGGCCATTCCCGGCGGACATCGAAGTGGCCTCAAATCACGCTGGGTGCGCTCGCCGGAAGGAATGAAGTCTGAGATCTACGATACTGACCCATGGCCCGAAGATCAGCTCACGCCACTTGAAGTCTCAAAAGGCAGCTTGATTCTTTTGCACGGACTTCTCCCTCACCGCAGCTTCGAAAATAGATCGTCACGCTCGCGTCACGCCTACACTCTCCACCTTATCAGCGCCGACGCAAACTACCCCGCCGACAACTGGCTACAACGCTCGCCACAGATGCCGTTAAGAGGCTTCTGATTTTGTGATTTTTGCGCCTTTTTGTGGCTAATTACTGGGTCTGAGCAACCCGCGGAAGATGCCCTGCACGCGCACCTGGCTTGCCGGAACTGTAAGCGGTTGGAGTTGTGAATTAGCGGGCTGGAGCTCGATATTCATACCGCGGCGATAAAGTCTCTTGAGCGTCGCCTGGTTCTCTTCGATCAGCAACGCAACGACAATCTCACCGTCGCGCGCGTCAGTGCGATTCTCGATGAGCGCGATGTCGCCGTCGCAAATGTGCTCGTCGATCATCGAATCACCTTTCACCCGCAACGCATAAACTCGATCAGGCTTCACGCGTCCGAGTAAAAAGCGTGGCACGGGTATGCGCTCTTCGTAATCAACTACTTCGAGCGGTGCACCCGCAGCGATCCGACCAAGCAGCTTAACTTCACACAACGAATCGCTACTCTTGTCTTCGACTTTTACATTAAGCGCAAACGATCCATCTTCGTGTTCACGGGCCAACAGCCCACGGCGTTCAAGCGCAGCAATGTGCTTCGCAATCGTAGCGCGTGACTTCACTCCAAACTGCCGCGCAATCTGTGCGTAGGAAGGAATGTAACCGTGGCGTTCCTGAAAACGAGTGATGTAATCGAGAATCTCTTTTTGTCGCTGCGTTCGTGGGAGCATTTGCTTCAGGAGTTCCCGTACGTTTCCCGCTTGTTGTATGAGAGATCGCAGTCGACCACTAAGGGTGACGAAGCATTCTAGGTCGCCCACAGCAAAGCGTCAAGAGTTTGAACAGATTAATTTCACCGAATCGAGTAACGTACGAGTGTGCGTGGGAAAATGCGCACTGCGGCCGGCATCTGGGCTAACGTCATCGGCGGCGATTGCAACACCTCATCGGCTTTCTTTCCATACACTGCTTCATTCAGATCGTTATCTGGAGTGATCATCGCGCCTTTCAACGCAGCACCGATGAAGGCACCTTTACTGCGGGAGTAAGAAAGTATGCCGGCATCCAATCGCGGATTAGTGGACGCGGCGGCTTCACGACCGACTGGACCAGCAGCGACACTCGCTTCACCACCGAGTTCAAACTTGTCTTTCAGCAGACCATTCAAACCACTCGGATTCATGATGAGCAAAACATAGTCAGTTCGTTGCGCGCCGATCTGTGGCCCAAAACTTCCGCCGCCAAGATTGAAGAACGCAGGCGCGCTCCAACCTCCTTTAATGCGACGACTGATCACGCCCTGACCACCACGTCCACCAAAAACAAACGCAGCTTTGATCACTCCCGGAAAGACCGCGATCGCTTCCGCAGTGTCGAGCAGTTCCTTCGGGATCGCTTTGTCTTTCACATTCATGATTTCAGTGAAAGTTTTAGCCGCGTCACTCGAGTGACGCGCTGCGTCCTGTGTGCGTGACTTCTTCTGAGCAGGAGTTATGACGACGGAAAAAACAAGCAGCGCGATAAGAACTGTTGCACACCAGAGACGAACGTTTGTCATGCGAAATTTACCCTCCTTGGAATCCCGGAAATGTTTGTCAAATAGTAACGTGTGCAAACCGAATGAGACAAATCAACGAGGCGGATTGAAGCAGGAAAATCCTTATCTTTGAGTGCAAAAACCGTATGAAACTCAACTGAAATTTCGGGCGGATCTTGCTGCATTTTTTTCTTGACTTAGCTTGCATGGAATACTACATTCCCGCCACTTTATTACTACATGGTCCATATCGCCTCCCCCAGGCGAAAACATGGACCACAGGCTTCCACTCACAGCAATAGCTGCGCCTTCGATGGCTGCTCGAGTTGGTTGAGTTTGCTCAACTTTACTCACCAGCTCTCACTAGTAAGCAAAGTAGTACTGAACAAGGGGGTTTTCTTTCTACATCGGTTTCTTTCGAGGCGCTTACGCGACCTAACGCCCGTAGTGTGCCTCGACGACAGCCAACAAAAGAGTTCGATTCTTTGCGGCATTGCGAACGCTTGTCGTAAAGGCTCAGTCACATCAATCACGTGAGAAGCGCGCCTGGTCCGCGCTTAATGCCAGGCGCAATAGGAGGAGTTCCAGATGGCGTACATCTCCAAACGGAATAAAAGACAAGAAAAGGAAAGGCAAATCGCGGCTCACAACCGCCGCGAGTTGATCGCCGCCGGATTTAAACGGCGCGATCTCCTCAAGATGGGATTGCTTACCAGTGCCGGTTTACTGATCCCGAAAAAAGGTTTGAGTGCACACCCCATCACGAGTTCGGGCATGGCATTTGACGATCCGCAAAGTCCACCCACAACTCCGTTTCAGGAAAACATGCCGCGACTGACGGTGCTTCAACCGGTCGCAGCACTCAACCCGGTCCCAACGGCCGCACCTAACACCGCTGCAGGCGAAGGGCGCACAGTAACGCACCAGGCGTTTGCGCAGTTTCCACCACAACGGTTCTATGAAATGACACAACAACAAGGAACCGTGTCGATGGCGCTTCCAAATGAACTGCCACCGCAAACGATTTGGGGCTTTAACGGCATAACACCTGGTCCACTAATCGTGGAACGTTACGGCAATCTCGGCAGCCCCGGAAATGGTTCCATACTTGTGCGTCAGCGCAACAATCTCCCCTCGATTAATGGGGGCTTCGGTCTGCCGTCCGTGACGACGCACTTACATAACGGTCATACACCACTCGAGAGTGATGGCTTCCCCTGCTTCTTCTTTGGCCAGGGCCAGTTCTACGATTATCACTACCCGAACGTTTACGCCGGCATCAATTCCACACACCCAGGCACAGGCGACATCAAAGAAGCGATGTCGACTTTGTGGTATCACGACCACCGCATCGATCACACCGCCGAGAACACGTACAAGGGTCTGGCCGGCGAGTACATTCTCTTTAACGAGTTCGACACTGGTAACGAAAATACCGGTTTCCGTTTACCGAGCTTTGGAGACGGACAAAATCCGCTGACCAGTTTCGACATCTATATGGTCTTCAACGACAAGGTCTTCGATGAGAACACAGGACTACTCGCGTTTGACCTTTTCAATACAGACGGAATTCTCGGTGACAAGTTCCTTGTCAACGGCAAGATACAACCTGTGTTGCACGTAAGCCCGCGCCGGTATCGTTTCCGCTGGCTGAACACCGGACCGTCGCGCTTCTACCAGTTGTTCGTACTTGGACCAAACAACACAACCAAGTCATTCTGGCAAATCTCGACAGACGGCAACCTGCTGGAGAAACCGGTACTCGTAAACAGTTCACGATTCTCGGTGGCAGAACGCGTTGACGTCATCGTTGACTTCACTGGCCAGGCTGGAAAGACCTTCTATCTCGAAAACAGACTGGAACAGCAAGATGGTCGCGGTCCGACAGGAAACGTATTAGGCGCCGGCCAGGGTAACAAGATCCTGAAGATCGTCGTCGATGGTCCCGTCGTCCCTGACAACAGTATCGATCCGGCAACCATCCCGGCCAACCAGGCTGTTTATTTCTACGGTTTTCCCAACACTGCTGACGCCCCGCGCATCACTCGCACCTTCAGGTTTGAGAGAGGCAACGGCCAGTGGCAGATAAACGGGCAACTCGTGGGCGGTTGCAACAGCATCCGTTTTGCGATCAAACGCAACACCGTGGAAAAGTGGATCTTCCAAAACAACTCAGGCGGCTGGCAACACCCGATTCACATGCACTTCGAGGAGTTCCAGACGCTCTCAATAAACGGTAATCCTCCGTCAAGCACCGGACTCATCACGAGAGGCCGGAAAGACGTTTTCAGGTTGGAGCACAACATGGAGGCGCAGGTCTACTTCCGCTTCCGCGACTTCGTCGGCAAGTTCCCATTGCACTGCCACAACGTGGTCCACGAAGACCACGCCATGATGGTGCTGGGAGTTATCGACGACGTTGGCGACAACAAGACGCAACCGTAGCCGCTGTTGGTGTTGGGTTCCCGCGCGACCCGCTGAGTGCGCTGGGATAAACCTGGACTCAGAACCTGAAGAAAGGAATTGTTATGACGGATTTGAAACGCAGAAGTTTAGTAGCAGCGTTGGGAGCGGCTCCGCTTGCTGTCCCGCTGCTGACGAAGGCTCAAGGGCTTGAGTCGACGTCGAAGTTCAAACAAATACCTTCGCGTGAGAGGATCAGACAGCGTTATTTTCCGAATCTTGTGCTGACTAGTCATGAGGGTCGTAAACTGAAATTCTACGACGACATGGTTAAAGACAAGATCGTGATCTTCAACATGTTTTACGCGAAGTGTGAAGGTATTTGCTCGCCGATCACCCGCAACCTTGTGCGACTGCAACAAGTGCTTGGCGATCGTGTTGGCAAAGATATCTTTATGTATTCGTTTTCACTCAAACCGAAAGAGGACAACGTAATGGCCCTGAAGCATTATGCGGAAATGCATAAGGTGAAACCGGGCTGGTTGTTTCTGACCGGATCGCCGGACGACATGGAGACTTTGCGACGCAAACTCGGTTTTGTCGATCCCGATCCGCAAGTGGACAAAGACATCAGCAATCACATCGGGGTGATCAAATACGGCAACGAACCATTCGAACGCTGGGGTGGTTGCCCGGGGATGTCCCCGCCGGAATGGATTGCAGAAACGTTAAGCTGGGTGGACTTTCCAAAGAACTCCGCCCGTGTGATTGCGAATGGAGGTGCCAAATGATTCTCAAATCGAGAGCTTTTAGCCTGGCATTGTTGCTGGCGATGGCCGTAATGGCGCCAGGTGTGTTGAAGGCCCAGGATGCGCAACCAATGAGCGAGACGTCATTGGGCACAACCGGGGCTGGGTCTAAGACAGGAGGTGCTTCGCTTGACGGTGGGTTTGCCACCGGCGATCCCACCGCAGCGGTTCGAACGGCTGGGCCGGAGGCGGCCACGTTTGACGGCACCTATATCTGGGTCGCCACTCAATTCAATGATTCTGTGACACGCATCCGAGTAAGCGATGGTGCGGTCGCAGGAACGTTCGTAGTCGGCAAGCGACCGGTTGCTTTACTCCATGCAGCGGGAGCGGTATGGGTAGCGAACCTGCTCAGTGACAACTTGACGAAGCTAAATCCTTCGACCGGGGCAGTCATCGCTACTTACGCTGCGGGCGATGGCCCGGGAGGCTTGGCCTTTGATGGAACCAACCTCTGGATCGCAAACCGTGAAGGCAACAGTGTTACTAAAATGTCAGTCACGGGCGTGAATCTCGGGACGTTTGCGGTCGGCAACCGGCCGATGGGTTTGGCGGTAGTTGGTGGCGCCGTATTTGTGGCCAACAACTTCAGCAACAGCGTCACTAAGCTGAGTCTTGCGGGAGCGGTGTTGGGGAAATACGCAGTCGGCAAAGGACCCTTCGGCGTTGCCGGTCAGGGCGAGAATGTATGGATCACAAACTATTTCGATAAGACTGTCACTAAACTTCGTGCGGCAGATGGACTTGATCTGGGCACGTTCAAAGTTGGGGATGGCGCTTCAGGGATAGTGTTTGACGGAACGTTCGTTTGGGTTGTAAGCAATGGCGACAACAACGTCATGAAGCTGGCCCCGTCGACGGGATCCGTTGTTTCTACGTATGCAACCGGCAAAGGTCCTTTTGCGGTTGTGTACGATGGCGCAAAAATCTGGGTGCCGAACTTCGCAAGCAATTCGATTTCGAGCACCGCGGCCAATTAAGCAGTGATCCTTTCCGCAACAGGCGCAAAGAGAATTCAGGTTCTCTTTGCGCCTTTGCGCTTTCGGAATTGAGCGCCGAAGGCGCGGAATATAAAAAGCCAGAGGCGAGCGAAGCGAAGCGCGTCGCCCCTGGTTAAACACCCAAAAGCGAGACGAGGCCTGAAAGGCCGAAATAGACGTCGCAATATCCCGCCCTTTCAGAACTCGTCAAACATTAGAATCTGAACCAGGGGCGACGTTCCGACAAGTCGGGACTCGCCCTGGCTATCATGTCTAGCGCCGTTGGCGCTGCGCCGCGCTATATGTAAATGCAATTAGTAAATGGCATTAACCAGCGAGAGCAAAACTCGCCTGATATTAGTTGCTGGGCTGATTAATTTTTTTTGCGGTGTATGTGATTGGAATGACTCGCCGACCACCCTAACACCTTGACGCACCAGAAATCCCCATTACTCGAATTTATGAACCCGGCGCTGAGTGAATGTAAACGAACTTCTCAAAGTAGTCACAAATTTGTGTCCTCATTGACAGGATTTTGTTCCATGTAGTATTAAATCGCGACCTAAAAAACGGCGCCCTCCCAAGTGTCCTTTGGAAGGTATCGCACCTCGCAAATGCGATCATTTTTATTGCCCGACTCAGTTTTGCCACGTTGGTAAAATCCGCCCAGAGCCCGATATCACCTCACAGGCTTATTCAAGAAGAAGTATTAGCTGTTAAGTAATAACGCTCCGGTAATGTCGATTAATATCGGATTTCAATAAACACTCTCCTGGTTATTGTGGATAAAAGAGTCGAAAAAATCATCCAGATGATGCGAGCAGACGTTCGTGGTGAGATGTCTCTCGCAGAGTTCGCCCAATCGGTTAACCTTTCGGTTTGGCGTCTTAGTCACATTTTCAAATCTGACGTCGGTATGCCTCCAATTCGCTATCTGCGCTTGTTGCGCATGGAGCGAGCCAAGAATCTGTTGGAGTCGAGTTTCCTGAGTGTGAAAGAGATCGCATTCCAGGTTGGATTGAACGACGAGAGTCATTTCGTGCGTGACTTCAAATCAACCTACGGCTTCTCTCCCGCACTATACCGGTCGCATTTCAAAAACAAGTCAGCGACCGAAGAACACAACGGAACTAACGGCAACGGAAATAATGGGACCAATAACGGCAACGGCGATCAACCCGGCAAGCTCAGACAACAGCTCGTACAGATTGCACGACACTCCGCTCTCCCTTCATTGCATCTGTTTATTTGTCTCTATTCAACTCTCTGATTAGAGATATGGACCACGATTGATCTTTTGTGCGAAAGAACTTTGATGTTCAACTCAAACACAAAAACGACACGAAGCAAAATCCGCTAACGAACAACAAGAACCGCCAAGCATGAAGTCTTGCTAGACGAAACTTGAAGTCGTAATCTTTCGCACGATTCAGCAACAAGCGCACAGTAAGTTTTTCCATCAACTAGATTTCGCTTAAGTCAACGTAAGTTACTCAACTGTTTCGGCAGAAACCCTCGCCTTTCAAACTGATCGCCTTTGTGGGAAGTTGGATCAGGATTCGGGAGGCTACATAGCTACACTCTTCGAGTAAAGGTCATAACCACCAGCAAGGGTTTTTGATTTGAGGCCAAACCCAAACGGCTGAAAGGAGATTCTATGCCTAAAAAGAAGGCAAACAACCGGCAGGGAATTGCAAAGAAAACTGATGGCACAATCAGTCGAAGAAATGTGCTGAAGATAGGAGCAGCAGCCGGGGCCGCCACTGTTTTGGCCCCAAACATCATAACCAGTAGTAAGGCACTTGCCTTTGCTGCCGACCCAGTGCCACCGCCGCTGGTTCAATGCAACGCAGCACCTAATAACAGGAGTCCATCACACGTACCTTTTGTGGATGATCTGCCGATTATGTTTCCAGCGATAGACCATCCACTGAGCCCGCAGCCCACTGAGACCGCCAATACAGGTGCGGGTGAATGGCCCCGAGCGCCACATCAGCGCTGGACCCAGTTCACTCCGGCTCACGTGACGACCGAATTGGATGCCAGGCCCGGTCTGCACCGGTTCCACTCACAATGGGGTCAGAGTTACGTCTGGGGATTCAACGGCGTCTATCCAGCCCCGACGGTCCTCAATCGGTATGGCAAACCAACAATCGTGCGGTTCCGGAACAGCTTGCCGCCGAATGGCGACAACACGTTTGGCCACCCCGAGATTACGATCCACTTGCATAACGGGCACCATGGTTCCGAGAGCGACGGTTTCGCGGGCGACTTTTTCCCAAGCGGCCGCTGGAAAGACAATCTCTACCCGAATTGCTACGCCGGCCTCGATACATTTGGCGGGAATGGCGATCCACGGGAAAAGATGGGCACTTTCTGGTTCCACGATCACCGTGCCGAGAAGACGCTCAACAACAACGTCCTGGGCCTGAACGGCATGTTCATCGTTTATGACGAGACTGATCCGGGCCATGAGCATCCGAGCAACGGCTCGCTACGATTGCCGGGATACTACGGTGTCACTGACATTCCTTTGATCCTTACTGAGAAGAGGTTCTGTCCCCTGGATGGACAAGGCCGAAATGAGATGGTCAATGCGGCCGGTGGCGACAAGTGGATCGTCAACGGAGCGATTCAGCCAAAGATGACTGTCAGGAACAGAAAGTATCGGTTCCGCATTCTCTCTACTGGACCGACAACGGCCCAGTGGGACCTTAGGCTATTCGGCCCGACGGGCAACATTGAAACGATGACGGTGGTCGCCACCGATGCCAATTTCCTCGAGCATCCGGTTCCGGTCGATGCCAGCCCCGCAAATGCAGGCAACAGCAACTCCATCGTGGGAACCACGATTGTGGTTCCGGGCGCGGTTCGAGTGAACGTTGCTGAGCGCTACGACGTGATCATCGACTTCTCGAACTTCAACGCGGGCGATAAGCTGTATCTCACAGATGCCAGGATCATGAATGTCAACCTGAACCCGCCCACCCAACCTTTGAACATCCCGCCGCCGGGATTTCTGACAAACATCGACATCGGAAACGTCATAATGCGGTTTGACGTGGTAAACCGAGAGTCCTGGTTCCCGGCCGATACACCGGCGATTCCAGAGACCCTCTGTACATTTCCTCCGATCTGTACGCCGGATACCACGTTCCAGTGGGATTTCACTCGCGATCCGGCCGGAACGCTTCCGGCGCGATTGTTCAGGATCAACAACAAGGTCTTCGACGCCAATGTACCGCAGCATTGCGTTATCAAGGGCACTTGTGAAGAGTGGCTGATCAACAACAACACCCCTAACGCAGACGGACCTACCAACTGGGCTCACCCCGTGCATATTCACTTCGAGGAATTTCGTATTCTGAAGCGATTTGCGATCATCGGCGGTGTATTTCAGGAAGTCCCGGTGACCCCGCTATCGAGGGGAAGGAAGGACGTAACGAAGGTGGAGCCGGGAGAGGCAGCACTGATCAGGATGAACTTCCGAGACTATATCGGCAAATACCTGATCCACTGTCACAACATGGGCCACGAAGACGCGTTCATGATGGTGGCTTGGCACATTGTTCCTGATGCGGCAGCCAAGGCAGTGTGTGACTCCCAGATTGTCCAGGGTAACAAGGAGTTCGAAGCCAAACTGCGCGGTGAGGAGGTGTCGTAATGGATAGAAGATCAATGATAAGCAGAGTGTTCAAGCCGAATCCCTATTCACAGGGCGCTGCGAAGTTCACAAATGCGGTTCTTCGAACACAAGACAACAAAGAGGTCAGGTTCTATGACGATCTGATCAAAGGTAAGCAGGCCGTGATCAATCTGATGTATGCCGACTGTCACGGTGCTTGCCCTCTGGTGACGACGATTCTGAAACGAACTTATCGTGACCTGAAAGATCGCATGGGTAAGGACCTCTTCTTTTACTCAATCTCGGTAAAACCACAGGACGACACGCCGGCCGCGTTGAAGCACTATGCCGAAATGCGCAAGGCGGATCTGCCTGGCTGGTATTTCCTGACCGGAGATCCCTACGACATCGAGACGATCCGTTTCCGGCTCTTCAATATGGGCCATGTCGGAATGGACCTTGATTTCGCTATGCACTCCGGCTCGCTCCGTATTGTCAACGATGCCACCAATTACTGGGGCCATGCACAGGCGTTTGCGAGTCAGAAAAATATTCTGCAACGCATCTCCTGGGCCGATCCTTATAAGACACCCGCAGAATGGGATGTGTACGCTCGCAATCTGCAGGCTTCGATCAATAAGGACATCAAGAAATACGGCTACCGCCGAGAATTCTGAGTTCGCGGCACGGGTCGAGGGAATAGAAGCTGCCGACGGTGGCTTCTATTCCTGGCCCAATTTGAGATTTCTCTGTGCAACCTCTGTGTTCTTTGTGGCTCTGTGGTTTATTTTCCGCAGAGTCTCAAACCACAGAGGCACAGAGAACACAGAGGTTGCACAGAGGGAATACATCATGAAACTTACTGCCATAATCTCGCTACTGGCTATCCTGCTTCTGGGTTCAACCACTGCTGCACTGGCCCAGGAAAAAAAGAGTTGTACATTCGATTTAGTCGGAACCTGGAAAGCGCAGATCTCACCCACCGAAGCAGTGCTCTATCGTTTCGATTCCCAGGGTGAGGTGACGGTGCTTTCGGATCTCGGCACCGGGGAACCCCGCCAAACCGCTATCGCTAAATACGAGGTGGTCAAAGATCTCGGCAAACCGGATTCAGTTTCGTTTACCGCAACCGGCAAGGACCGGATATTCGGAGCCGTGAGAAAAACGATGAAGCTCGTCAGCTATGACGACACTTCGATCACTTGCGCAATTCCGGGCATAGGAACTACTCGTTGGACCAGAGTCGACCCCGACCGGTATTTCATTGTGCTCGCTGCACGCAATGGAGAGTACTACGATAAGACTGGCTCGGCGTTTTCAATGGTTATTAAACTGGCTGGGGGAGTTCCCACAATCGACGCCTTCGGTGTCTATTTCGGGAAGGCTGGAAGGGGCTTTGGCACCGTTCCTCCCGACGTATACAAGAACTATCTTCGAGAGGCACGCAACGACTCAGAAACCACACTGCGTCTGGAAATCAACTCCCGCCAGTATGATAGGGCGTTGAAGATCATTAAGGAGTGGGAACGGCGGGACCGCGAAGGCGCGCTTTTGTACAAAACCGCAGCAGAGACTTTAGACGATCCTACCTCGCTCAATAACATTGTAGTCGTTAAAGCGGTTACGGAAACGCTCAACCAATGCTCGGCAGATTTGAATCTTTACCCACTCAATTACGTTGTTAAGGACGACTGGATCACCGACAAGTATACTTCCCCGTATGTTCCGTTCTATTACTTCAAGGAACTCAGACACCGGAATGAGGCGCGACATATTGACGACAAGAAGTTTCAGGAACTCGTGCCGATGCCGAACGTGGCTAGTCGTTAGTGTCAACTAAAGCAGTCTCCCTACGAAGCGCAACCAGACGAAAAGGGGAGGATATGAGTTTGAGATTTGAAAGTCAGAAAACGCGCGGTATGAAAAGCTATCTCTTAGTGGCGGTGATGGTGTTCATCGGGTTCGGTTCCCATCAGATGCTGCGCGCACAAACTCCGACTGCGCCAGATGAGAAGCGCCCGACTCAACCAAAAAAACGTGGTGGAATCTTCACCATGTATGTCCACGATCCGCTTGCCCGTACGATGTGTTTTAGTGACGGGAAAGAAGGGTTTGCGTTTGTTGATAACGACTGGCGTAACCGTTGCAGTGATCTTAGTTACGTTATGGCGAGTGGTGGCAGTCTTGCCAGCGGTATCGAGGTCAATCGAGTGGCGGCGATCGTCGATCTCGGCACGCCAGACGAGCTGCGTCAGCGTTATGGTTTCGAGGAGGCGCAGGGCGGCGCCACCGGGTTCGCTTCAATACATCTTAACGGCAATAAGATCATGATTCTGAAACAAGATCTTAGCAGCCCAGAATACCAACGACTGCAAGAGGGGGCCAAGCTCTTTACGGAGGTTGCACCATCTGCCAACGCACCAATCAAGCTGGGCCACATTTACCTTGTGCGTATTGCGGACAAGAAAGACACAAGTTTCCAGCAGGTCGCTAAGCTGATGGTGATTGCGTTTCGTCCCGAAGAATCGGTGACGCTGCGATGGGAGTTGCTCTGATTTCCAACGCACCAGGCGTGCCGGCAACAAAAAATCACTAGCGCTTCCAGAAATAGTGGAAGCAAGTTATGAACTTAAATCCTTGAAGGAGAACAGGTATGCAACAAGAATTCAAAACCGGCGGCCTAACCGGCTTTACGTCGGGCTCGATCTGCACTGATACGAACCTTTACAAATGTACCGACAACAAAGTTGTGTACATTGAGCATATTGCGGCAGGAACGGCTTTCCCGAAGTTCCCGGGAGGGAACGGCAAAAACAATGCAACGTGGTTTAAAGTCACCCTGGCAACTGACGGCGGCACAGCAGATTTCCGTGCAGTCACGGCCGACCTTGCATAGTAGAAGGTCAACCCACCTACCAAGCCGGGCACTATCAAGCGCTCTTCCTGCTCATCGGTGACAACATGAGCAGGAAAGCGCTTGGGATCATGGGGTAAAGAAATGCGCTTCCTGAGATTTCTGATGCCGCTCTGCGCGGCTGCATTGCTTCTGCTCAGTTTCCAGATGTACTCTGTTTCCGTCGTTACAGCAGGACAGAAGGAACGCTCGGCGCACTCTAAAAAGCCCACACAATTCCACTATGTCTGTCCTATGCACGAGGACATAACCTCGAAGAAGCGAGGCACCTGTCCAAAGTGCAAAATGAAACTGGTTAAGAAGCCCATCGTTCGGGTGCCCACTACCGGTTCCAACTAGTGTTTGCTCCGAAGGATCCGCATGTTTATAGCGCGCTATAAACAGATCGTCCCACTGAGACGAAAGGTGGCCCGTCCTTTTGTTGCGATGACGATTGCTTTGTCGTTTATCGCGACGCTGATCCCGGTTGCCAGCGCTTCCCTGACGAAATCGAGCACGATGGCCTGCTGTGTCGGCAAGACAGCGGGCCATTGTGATTCGGGCATCACCGCGAAAAAGGTTCCACCCCCGAAGTCGGAACCGATGTGCGGTCTGGACGGCGCCGAGATGGAAGACGATGGAATTACCATCGTCACCCAGCCGGTCACTCAATCTTCCCCCGCTGAATCTCAAGACTCACACAGCCACTCGGCTGAAACAAACTCCTCGCAACCAGCTGCTGAATCAGCTTCGTTGAGCCAGCCCTGTAACATGAATTGCGCTTCGTGTGCAGCCGTTGCGACTCGACAACAAAAACGCGAACGAAATACTGTTCAGCCCACCACCTATCAACACGCTTCGTTAACGACGCTGTCGTTTGACGAGAATCAGCCGCTCCTTTTTTCATCGAACGAAGACTGGGAGCACGTTATCCCTCGGGGCCCACCGCTCAGTCTCCGCTAACCCCAAATCGCTGACACCACTCAATCCGCACTGGAACTTTAAATAAGTTTCAGGGGGCCGTCTTTCATTTGGCGGAGAAGGTTCGATGAAGTTACCCATCTATCTATGTTCAATCGTAGTTTTTATGTGTGCGGGCCTCTGTGCCGGGCAACAAAACGTAACCTCAGCCTCGCTTAGCGGTCGAATCGACGATGCGCGTGGAGCAGTAGTGAGTGGCGCAAATGTGACCGCCACGAATATCGAGACCAATCAGCGACAAACCGCCACGAGCGATCACGAAGGTCGCTATCGCTTCCCTTACCTGCGAACCGGCGACTACGACGTCGCCATTGAGGCGCAAGGATTTGCGACCATCACGAAGCGACTGACACTCTCGATCGGCCAGGCAGTCGACCTTCCAATCAAACTCGAGG
The DNA here is from genome assembly GCA_035758935.1 of Pyrinomonadaceae bacterium. GTDB lineage: Bacteria > Acidobacteriota > Blastocatellia > Pyrinomonadales > Pyrinomonadaceae > PSRF01. The sequence continues at coordinate 15,886 of DASTVU010000256.1, forward strand.
TAGCCGGCGTGTCTGAACAGGTAAACGTCGGCGGCAGCGAGGTTCCTATCATTGAGACTGTCAGAACGCAGCTCACCGAAACGATCAGGCCGAGAGAAATCAATGAGCTGCCGTTGAACGGGCGCAACTATCTCGATCTGGCGCTGCTGATTCCCGGAGTGTCACCTACCAACACTGGCAGCAATCAGCGCTTCGCTGAGACCTCAGCGGTACCCGGGCAAGGAATCTCAGTTGCGGGCCAACGCAATCTAAACAACAGTTTCATCGTCGACGGCGTTTCAGCAAATGACGACGCCGCGGATCTGACCGGCACTTATTACAGCGAGGAGGTCATCGATCAATTTCAGGTGGTGACTTCAGGCGGTATCGCCGAATTCGGCCGCGCTTCGGGCGGTGTCGTCAATATTCTTACTCGATCGGGGACGAACGATTGGCGCGGAAGTCTTTATGGTTTTGCACGCAACCAGCGTTTCGATGCTCGCAATCCGGTTGCGCCGACAAAGGATTTTTTGACGCAGGCGCAATACGGCGGAACGATAAGCGGTCCAATCCGGCGCGAACGAACGTTCTTTTTCACGAACTTCGAACAGACGCGGAGAAACTACTCAGCAGTTATTACAATCGAACCCGGAAACGTTTCTTCGATCAACAATCGTCTCCAGGCACTCCACTATGCCGGTCCGCTCATTAGCACTGGTGTGGTTCCAGCGAGTTTTGACACCACTAACTTCTTCACGCGTGTCGATCACTCGATCAATCATCGAAACCAGCTTAGCGGCCGTTACAGCCTGTATCACATTACCGCGGTCAATTCGCGCACGGTCGGCGGACTCAACACAGTCAGCCGTGGCACCGGTTTAAACGATACGGATCAAACTGTTGTAGTCAGCAACGTCACAACTATCAGCAGCCACACGCTCAACGAAGCCCGCGTGCAATTTACCAACAGCCGGCTTGACGCACCCGTCAATGACGAAGTTGGACCAGCGGTGAATATCGGTGGTGTTGCGAGTTTCGGTACGGCGACGTTCTCGCCGGTCGGACGCGACATCAATCTGTTCGAAGTTGTCGACAACATTTCCACCCAGCGTGGAGCACACTCGCTCAAGTTTGGCGGTGATTTTCTCTACAATCGCGTCAACATTTTCTTCCCTGGCGCACTTCAGGGTGTTTACACGTTTAATACCCTGAACAACTTTCTGACGGGCAATTACCAAAATTACCAGCAAGCGTTCGGCGTCCCGAATCAAGTTCAATCAAATCCGAACATTGGCGTGTTTGTTCAGGATGAGTGGCGAGTGCGGCGGGATCTGACAGTGAATGCTGGTTTGCGCTATGACGTTCAGTATCTACCTGATCCGATTCGGACCGATACGAATAACTTCGGGCCGCGGTTGGGATTCGCGTATGCCCCCGGTGATCGCAAGACAGTGTTTCGCGCCAGCTACGGGATCTATTACGATCGCATTCCACTTCGTGCGACTTCGAATGCCTTGCAGCGTGACGGTTCAAAGTATTTGGTCGTGCAACTCTCACCGACACAACCCGGTGCTCCTGTATTTCCGAATACCTTGTCACTTCAGCCGGCAACACTGCCGACAAAACCGAACATTACGCGCATCGATCCAAACATCGAAGCGAGTTACAGTCATCAGGCCAATATTCAGATCGAACGTGAGTTGCCAGGTAATGCGGTGTTATCGGTTGGTTACCTGCATTTACGTGGCCAGCATTTGATTCTTTCGCGAAACGTGAACGTGCCGGCTGTTCCTGTCTCGGCAGGCATACCAAACCTTGGACGGCCCGATCCGAATTGGGGCAATATCGCGCGTTTTGAGAGTTCCGGAAATTCCTACTACAACGGCATGGTTGTTTCCTACAACCAGCGCCCCGTTAGTTGGGCCAGCCTGCGCGTCTCATACACGCTTTCGAAGTCGATTGACGACGCCGGCAACTTCTTCTTTTCGAGTCCGCAGAACAATTTCAATGTCCGGGACGATCGTGGACTCTCCGACAACGATCAAAGGCACCGGCTCGTAGTCAGTGGCTCACTCGAAGTGCCGCCACACGACAAGGCCAAAGGATTTCAGCGGTTCATTTGCGGCTTTCAGTTGGGTTACATCTTCACATACGCGTCGCGGCTGCCGTTCAACGTGCTGTTGGGCCAAGATCGTAACTTCGATTCGAACACCAACGACCGTCCGATCGGTGTAGGAAGAAACACCGGGCGAAGTTTCGACTACGCCTCTCTCGATTTGCGTCTGAGTCGACGAATCAAACTAACGGAGCGAGTCGACCTGCAGCTTCTCGCGGAAGGTTTCAACGTTTTGAATCGCGCGAATCTCGGAGTGCCGATCAATACGCTCACCGCCGGTCCGCGATTTGGACAACCGACACAGGCTTTCGATCCCCGGCAGTTTCAGTTTGGGATGAAAGTGAGCTTCTAACGATATGACACGAACCAACGGGTTGTTAATCGGAATAGCACTGACAGCAGTTCTCTTCTCTGCGGGTTGCAAACATCTTGCAACCCGTGGAGCTTCGATCGAAAAGAATGGACCGCCACAGCCATTTCAGATCTCAGAGCCCGGCATCGATGCTGCTGAGCCTGCGTATCTCGCGTACTCGACTGATGGTCGCAGCTTCTCCGCAAACAGTTCGCGGCACACCCACCCTTGCCGACACTATCGCTCTCTGGCAGACATCCGAGACGGCAGAGACTAAAATGCGTTCAGTCGGAAATGCCGGAGCGGCCCTCAGCGTTGCAGCGAATGCGGAGTTGCCGGCGGGCACGTTTGTAAACGACAAGCTGTTCGTTGCATACATTGGGAAGGAAAAGGAGAAGCGAAGTATATGGCTCATCAGAGCCGCATTGTGATCATCTGCGTAGCGCTCATATTAGCAACAGCGTGCAATAAGCAACCCGCTAATCAACAAACAAACGCTCCCACGCCGGCCGGTCCGGCAGCGGCGGTCGCAGCAAACACTTACAAGGGTGTTGGAGTCGTCAAGGGCATCCATCCCAAGCCTCCCGCGATCGAGATCGATCACCAGGACATCGAGGGACTGATGCCTGCAATGCAAATGGAATTTCCGGTGACCGACCCGAGCATCCTGAACGGCATTGCCGTCAACGATCACATCGACTTCACCATCGAAGCCGCAAAAGGTGAGATGAAAGTCACCGCGATCAAGAAGAAGTAGCCACAAAAAGGCACAAAAAGCACAAAAAATGATTTTCTGTTTTTGTGCTTTTTGTGCCTTTTTGTGGCTGGATTTATTGCTTTTGAAGCGTGGCTAAAGCTGCCAGAACTTCCTCACTGTGCGCGGCAACTTTCACCTTCTCATACACCTTCACGACCTTGCCTTGAGGATCGATGATGAACGTGTTGCGTGCGGAGAGCTTTGCCCCGTTGTATTCCATGACCGAACCATACTGCTCGGAAACTTTCGCGTCCGTGTCGGCAAGCAGTTTGAAGTTCAACCCTTCCTTGGCGCAGAACTCTTTGTGTGATTCCGCATTATCGACACTGACACCGAGAATCACGGCGTTCGCAGCTTGATACTTTGCGAGGTCGCGTTGGAAGTTGCGCGCTTCGATCGTGCAGCCCTGCGTAAAGTCCTTCGGGTAGAAATAAAGCACCACCCACTTGCCTTTGTAGTCGCCCAGACTTACCTGTTTGCCTTCGTTCGACGTGAGATTGAAACCTGGCGCCGCTGCTCCCACGGCCGGCAGCTCATTAACTGCGCTGACACGGTTGCAAGCCAAAACGGCAACGATAGCGAACGCCAAGAGAAAAGCGTACTTACTCATTTAATGCTCCTTCCGCACATCCGTTGAAATTGATTTAGACCAGTAATATACAGACTAATGAGAGTATTGCGCCACGATGGTGTCGCGTATTTGTGCCGGGCTCATCTTCTGCTCTTTTTCCAGTTTCAAGGCCAGCAGTGCTTCCCTCACGCACACATCGCAGTGCGACGCGTGATCGTCTTCGAAACAACTGTAAAGACTCTTGTGCCCGAAGCCCTGATCGCAGTGGCAGTAACAGGGCAACTGCGCGATCGTGACTGGAATCTCTCGCACCGCGCGATAAGCATCGCGGGTTATGCCGCTGAACTGCCCGGGATCTAGTGTCGGCGCAAGACTCGATTTGCTTGGCGCCACTTCAAAGTGTGCCGGAACAGTCTTAGCTGTGGGGTTCGTGGAATGGTCGTGCTGTGGCGCGGGTTGAACCGGCGTGCTGTTTGAGATTCGCGTCGGCGCCGGCTTTTGGTTTGCTGAATTCACCATCAACACTGCGGCGATAACCAGCAGTGCTATGCTGCCAATCAATAACCAGTTTCTCTTCATTAAAACGTACTCCTTAAATGGTGCTTTGAGCTTTGTACTTGGTACTGGTACTTGGTACTTGGTGCTTTGAGGCCCGCTAATCCCCGAAGCACCAAGTACCAAACACAAAGCACAAAGTACTAACCTCTATCATTTATGCATCGCACTCATATCCATCTGACTCGGTCGCAAGCGGAAAAACAGTTTCCACGAAACCGGATTTGACCCGTAAATCGGATCCAGCAGCGACGGTTTGGAATAGAACGTCAGGTCGCTGCCGATAGCAAGCGACGTCTTCTCGGTATTCCAAATATCGCGAGCGCCGCCGAATGTGTAAGCTCCGATGCGAAATGACGGATGATCGTCAGTAATACCGAGACTGATGCGGTCAGCCTCGCGCAATAGCTGATTCTTGTCCGTCAATTCGAGGCGCGTGTAGAAGTAATTCCGGTCCAGAAACTTCACTGTGGATTCTGCCACATATCCATTCAAGTTAAAAATTTCCCCGTCATGACTTTCGTGATTTCGACCCCAAATCAAACTCGAGGCCCAGTTGCCACGTTCGAACTTGCGGTTGTAGCTGATCGAGGCGGTCGTGCGACGCACATCGCCCGGCTCGAGAGCTTCAGGATTCCGCAGAAAGCCGTGGCTCACCTGCATGGACCAGTTGCTGTTTGGCGTAAACCATAACCTCGCGGAACGCGAGTTCCACGGATTAGCTTCGAAGTTGTAGCGGTTTTCGCCCGGCTCACGACCATTAAAGAGAGACCCTTCAAGCTTGAACCAGCGATACTGGAATCCGGTTGTCACTACTCCAAAACTGATGTGCGTTGAGTCTTGCAGGTGATGCGACAACGGTGCCGACGTATTCTCGGAAGCGGACGCGCGATGCATAAACGCATTTGGCCCAAGCGCTGGTTCTCCGGGATAGCCTGCATAAACAAACCAATTGGCACGCTCACCAACAGGAATCGTGTACGTCGCACTCAGCTCCATGAACAAGTCATGTGGATGCTGTCGATCGATCAGCGGTTGGCCTTTGTAAGTCTCACCAGTTTGGAACAAAAGCGGCGAGCCACCGGGAGGAAACGTGAAAGGTTCGGCGCTGAACATGCCGCGCAATTCGAGTGTGCCTGGTCCGACACGTCTTGCCGCGGAGGGCATGAACCAGTTTGCCGATTCAACCTTCGTCACGCCTCTTGGTCCACCCTGGCGGTTCACGCCCGCGACGAAGTTGTAATGAAACATCAACAACCATTCACCCGATTGCTTGTGCAACATCGGCATCGGACTGGTGTCTGGCTGCCAGGACGTGCCGGAGCCCATGCGACCCATCGGCATCAGATTCGATTCGCTCTGCCCGATGCGAAGAAACATCTGATCGTCGTGCATAACGAAGATGCCGTGGTCCATATGACCGGAGGTATCCATCTCCGTTTGCTCCGCGGGCATTTGCGGACTCGGAGTCGCCTTTGGCGATGGCTTTGCCGCAGGCTTCGGCGGCGGCATGGTGTGCCCTTCGTGTTGGGCGAAAATAGTTTGACCGCTCGCGAGTAGAATCACGGCGACGAACAGTAGCGCATTCCTCATCAATCTCATTATTAACCCTGGAATTAGCCACGGATTACACGGATAGACACGGATCAGATCTGTGTCATCCGTGTAAATCCGTGGCTAACATGCTATGCAGATTTCTTGTTCTTGGCTTTCTGCTTCGCGTTGCAGCAGTCGCCCTTGTGGTTCTTCATATCGTGCTTCATGTTGGCATCGTGCTTCATCTTCATGTCGCACGAATCGCCACTACAGCAGCAACACGATTCCATCGAGCAACTCTCAGCCTTTTTCTGTTGGTCACCTTGCGAGGGGGTTTGAGCTGTCACTACTGAAAACGCACTCAGCAGTAAACCCAGAACGAGGGTCAGGGTAATGTTTTTACGGGCTTTCATTGTAATTCTCCTGTCTTAAGAAATTAGTGCCTTACGTGCCGGTCAAAAACACACCAACACGCCAATTGAAGAAGACAAAATTGTCTGGTAGGCAGATCTCTAGATCAGGAGAACACAACACCGAAGGTGGGTAGATCCACGATTGTGAAGGAACGGAACAACGCGGGAATATTCCGCCTGAAGAGACTGTTTCTCAAAACTCGGTAAAGCCGCCACTGGACCACGTCCGGGCTCCGGTGAGTAAGTGCTGCTCTTCGAGGTTGCGGCATTCGCATTCACGCCAAGCGGACAGTCTTTCATCATTCCGCGTGGCCCAGGTTTAAGGAATGCCACACCTTCAAGCAACTTCAGATTACTCGCCGTTCGCTTCTTTGGTTTTGCCGAATGATGCGACGCCATTGCATGACAGCTTGCGCCGTCCTCGACTGCCTTTTCCTGGGCAGGCTCGGCACCCATCACACCCGTTGCGCATCCGAAGAGGCAACCGCCGGCCATCCAGATCGACACGCTGACGGAAAGAAGCAATCGCACCGCGTTGTTCG
>DASTVU010000257.1:0-10028 GCA_035758935.1 Pyrinomonadaceae bacterium
GGAACGTCGGAGGGTTTACTGTAACTGATACCTCGTTCTTCGCTGTCGAGGTTGCCGGCAGGTAGTGGCGGCAGTGGTCCTGTCATCGCGGGTGGGTTGAAACCGGGGTAATCAATACGTGCGTGATAGATCGCCGTCAGCGCGCTGATCATCGCCTCACGGATCGTGGTTAACTCCTGTAGTGTCACATCACATTCATCAAGCTGGCCATCGCTAATGATCGCGTCTACGATCTTGACCACGATCGCGCGAATGTTCTCCGGATCAGGACGCGCGAGTGAACGCGCAGCCGCCTCACAGGAGTCAGCCAGCATCATGATCGCGGCTTCCTTAAACTGTGGCTTCGGACCGGGATAACGAAAGTCAGCTTCGTTCACGGTCTCGCCGGGCTTTGCTTGTGCCTGCGCCTTACGCAGGAAATAGTGCAGCGTGCGGGTGCCGTGGTGTTGTGGAATGAAGTCGGCGATCTGCTCGGGTAGACCGATCTCTTTAGCCAGTCTCGCGCCGTAGGTGACGTGACTGGTGATGATCTTGGCGCTCTGGTAAGGACGCAGACGATCGTGCGGATTATCGCCTTGCTGGTTCTCGACGAAATACTCCGGCGCGGCGAGTTTTCCGATATCGTGATACAGCGCTCCGATGCGCGCCAGCAGTGAATTTGCTCCCACCGCGCGACACGCGTCTTCTGCGAGTTGGCCCACCGCGTGCGAATGTTGATTGGTGCCTGGCGCGCGCAAGGCGAGTTGGCCCAGCACAGGCAGATCGGCGTTTGAAAGCTCGAGCAGTTTTACGTCAGTTAGAATTCCAAAGAGCGACTCGTTAATTGGCAGTCCACCCGCCGCAAATACGGCAGTCAACAGTCCACCGGCGATGCCTGCTCCAATGGCAAGTAGGAAAGTCCTGAATGTTAGAGGCTGTTCGGAATACGCGATGAGGGCGAGAGCCATGACCACGTTTACAGCGCCGACGAGCAGACCTGCGAGCGTAACTGACTGGCGTTCGCGATAACGCCCGATTCCATAAATCGCCGCGGAACACGAGACCATCGCAAAGAGCGCTAATTGCATCCCGCCCGGCGCCAGCATGCCTGCAAAAAGAGCAGTGATGATTCCGGTCAGGAAGGCGAGTTGAGTATCGATGAGCATCGCCACCAGCAGCGCGCCCGCAGCAAAGGGAATTGCGAAATTCCAGAAAACCGGATCGTTGAAAGGCGGTTGCATGCGCGCCGCCATGCTTTCGCCAAACGCGAAACCGACTTTCATGAGTGCTGTTTGGATCAGGATCGCAGAACCTACCAAAGCAAACGCTTTGTGTTGACTCAAACTCAGCGGGCTACCACTGCTCCTGTGTTCCGCAAATTTCCATGCCGCCCAGTAAACGCCAACTACTACCAGCAACAATCCGAAGAAGTTGTGCCATGGTTTGCCTGAGTGACCGGCACTCTTGATGGCCGCAATCTGCGCCATAATGCTGGGAGTTACTGTGTCGCCTTCACGCGCGACAACCTGATTACGTTTGAGTGAGATCACTACAGGCTGAACGCGGCTGGCTTCCGTTTCGCGAGCGGCTGCGGTCGCTGTTTGATCGAGGACCACGTTGGGGCGAATCAGCGGAGCCAGTGCTGAAGTAAGCGCGGCCTTTTGTTCTGACGACCAACCCTGCAGGTTGACAATCCGCGTCTCGAGACTTCGGCGCGCTGACGAGAGTGGGATCATTCTCGTTCGCGGCGCGGGCACAATCATTTGTGCGACGGGATTGCGAACGTCAACAAGCACGATCTCCTGTTGCAAACGATCCGATTCGTTATCGTCGTAAATATATCCGGCACTGATTTCGCGGATTATCGACGCAATGCGATCGAGGTCAGCTTCAGACTTAGTCTGACCTGAATTTGTTTGTTGTTGAAGATCCTCCCAGGCGGAACGAAAGCTTTGGACTGAAGTTTCGGCACGGCTTGAGTCGAAGTTGAAGACGGGGTGCGTGGATGCACGAGCGATGTTTTTGAGTCGTTCAGTCTCAGCCTGATCCACGGCGGTCAGATCGGAAGGCGCGACGATGGAGCGCCCGAGCACTTCGCCTAACGTGTAGTTGTCATTGAAACTGGAAGCGCGGTTGGTGAGAAGAAGAAGGGTCGTCAGAATTACGAGGATGCTACAGCCAATCAGGAAGCGTGTGCGCGGCTTAAATACCAGTAGCGGGCGCACTGCGTAAGCCAATAGCTTGTCGCGGGCCTGGCTTAAGGGAGTTTTGAATCGTGGACGAAGTCCCATTGTGCCTCAAGAAAGATCAGCCACAAAAAGGCATAAAAAGCACATATGGTTGGAGTTCGAGAGCGTCACCCTGTTCAATCATTTGTGTTTCTTGTGCTTTTTTGTGGCTCATTCTTACGCGGCTGCGAGGTTACGGGCCAATACCGCTCCAGCCTTTTCGAGTAAAGCATTCAGAGTTGATGGCTTGATGGCCGAAATGACTACCGTTTCGCCGTTATCAAGCTGCCCTGCCTGGCGAACTGCCGCTTCAACTGTTTCCGGGTCAACCAGGTCAGCCTTGTTCAAAGCGAGTATTGATGGAATCTCGGCCAGCTTCAGTTCTGCCAGGATTCGCTTTACTGACTGTACCTGCTGAACCCAACGAGGATTCGAGATGTCGACCGCGTGAATCAATAGCGTGCTGTCGCTAATCTCCTCCAGTGTGGCGCGGAACGCAGAAAGCAGATCCGGAGGCAACGCACGAATAAAACCGACGGTGTCGTTAATGATCACTTCCTGTTCGCGCGGCAATCGCAGCCGCCGCGACGTTGGATCGAGTGTCGCAAACATGCGCTGCTCGGCGTGCACGTCACTCTTAGTGAGTGCGTTCAGGAGTGTGGATTTTCCGGCGTTGGTGTAACCCACGATCGAGATCACCGGAAGTCCGTGTCTGGTTCGCCCTTTACGACGTTCCTGGCGTCGTTGTCTTTGCGCCTCGATTTCCCGTTCAAGACGATTGATGCGATCACGAACGCGACGTCGATCCGTTTCGAGTTTTGTTTCACCAGGACCTCTGCCGCCGATGCCGCCCGCCAGACGCGAGAATGCCGAATCCTGGCCAGCAATTAAACGTGGCAAGAGGTATTTTAACTGGGCCAACTCGACCTGGATCTTTCCTTCTTTCGACTGCGCGCGCTGAGCAAAGATGTCGAGGATCAACTGCGAACGATCGATCACCTTCAGATCGGTTGCTTCTGACAACGATCTCACCTGCGCCGGCGAAAGCTCACTATCGAACACGAGCATGTCAGCGCCGAGTTGTAATGCTCTGATGATCAGTTCATCGAGTTTGCCACGTCCGAGCACTGTGCGTGGATCGATCGCTGAACGCCGTTGAATGATGCGATCCTGAACCACCATTCCTGCGGATGCGGCCAGTTCTGCGAGTTCCGCCATCGACTCTTCGGCGTCTGCAAGCGAGCCAGTGGCAACGCCGACGAGAATCGCTCGATCGCGCACTTCTGCACGACGTGCCGTGCGGCGATTTCGCGCCATTTCTTCTTCAAGCGAATTGATCAGTGCCTGGAAATCGAGATCGAGTTGCGAAGGTATTTTCGGTTCGAGAAAGGCGTAGAGTTCAGGCGTCGTTGCGTTATCCAGTTCACCAGCGTGTAGCGGCAGCAAGTGTGCGGCGCGAACGAGTCCGGGGAGTCCTGACTGGGCATCGACGTCGATGGCGGCCATGAGATCCAAACGCAGCAGGGCAAGGTCTGTTAAGTCGTCCTGTGTGAGTGGCTCACCGCGCAGATGTGTGTGAACGCATCGAAGACCGCGAAATCTACCCGACGCAACGCGTACACGTTTGAAATCCGGTAATTCGATACGGCGATTGTCGCCGACCATTACATACTGAATGTGTCCCTGACGGTCGATGAGCGCGCCGATTTGTCTGCGTGTTTCGTGGGACAATTCGCCTAGCTGGCGAGCAAATTCAGGTGTGACGATCTGGTCGGGAGGTATGCGTCGAGTGTACAGCTTTTCGATGCGCCGCAGTTGATTTGGTTTTAAGCCGAGAGTGTTGCCGAGAACGCTGGTAATGGCCTTTTCCTTCCTATTCGGGCGCAAATTATACCATACGGACGGGACGTAAATGGCTATTGGGGCATTCGGCGGTGGTTTCCTGTATCATGAACGGCTTTTATGGGAAGCGCTGGAAAAATTGTGAATATCGATCCGCCTTACGGGATCGCTGGTGGGGAGATTGTGATTGACTGCACTGGGTTCGATACCAGTGATCCGTCGCGGTGTGCCGTCCTCGTTGGCGATTCACCTGCGCAAGTTGTCGCGCTTGGCCCGCGACGAATACTGGCTATTATTCCTGAAACGAAGGGTGGCCGAGTCGAGGTCACATTACAGAGTGGCGACAGCCACAGTGAACCTGCATATCTGACAATCGGAAAAAAACTCGCCGGCGATCTACACCCCGTGGCTAATCCTGCATTCGATCCGGACGACGGCGCGCTATTTGTCACTCGTTCCGGATCGCGCGGCGAAGAGTTGCCGGTGACGCTATTCCGAATCGATATCAGCGGCGACGTTTCTGAGTACTCCGGCGACATCCCAAATCCGACGGGCATCGCTTTTGGTCCGGACGGGCAGATGTTTGTGAGCAGTCGATTAGAAGGCGCTGTTTACAAAATTAATCCATTCAAAGAAGCGGTTCCATTCGCACGCAATCTCGGAGTTGCGTCCGGGATCGCATTCGATAGCGCCGGCGTGATGCACGTTGGCGATCGCACGGGAACGATCTTCAAGGTCAATGGCATCGGAGAAGAACGTGCGTGGACGCAAATCGAGCCGTCAGTTTCTGCGTTTCATCTCGCGTTTGGTCCTGATGATTGGCTCTACATCGCAGGACCAACAGTGACGAGCTTCGATTCGATCTGCCGGATCAGTCCTGACGGTGATCTCGATTCGTTTTTCAAAGGGCTGGGGCGTCCGCAGGGACTTGCGTTTGATCGAGAAGGTAATTTGTACGTGGCGGCGGCGTTACGCGGGCGGCGCGGCATCGTTCGTATTTCACCTGATGGAAGTGAAGCGAAAGTCGTAGTCGCCGGTGTCAATCTGGTGGGACTTGCGTTTAGCTCAGCCGGTGAGATGGCAGTGGTATCGATCGACTCTGTGTACAGTGTGCCGACGCAGATTAAGGGAACGTTGTTGCCTTGATTCCTCGTATCCAATTTATCTTGTCAATCATGAAAATCATGTAAATCCTGTTAACAGGATTAACAAGATTTACAGGATAGTCGGAAGGTTGCACCGAGCATGCTGGAATGCTAAGTTGAGCGTTCTAAGCGTACTTAAAAGGGCCCACATTTTGTTTGTGAGAGTGTTACATTGAACCCGGAACAATTAATACCACAGCTTGTGATCTACATGGTGGTGCTGCTGCTGGCCATCTCGGCGCACGAGGCCGCTCACGCCTGGATGTCTGATCGGTTTGGTGACGACACCGCGCGGCTATTAGGACGGGTGACGTTGAATCCGGTGGCCCACACGGATCCGATCGGAACGCTTTTAATCCCAATCGTGAATTTCTTGATCGGCGCAAGCGGCGGTGGCGGAGGGTTCTTTTTAATTGGATGGGGCAAACCGACTCCCGTAAATCCGCTTCGCTGGCGTCAGAAGGATCTCGCCAACGTGATGGTCTCGATCGCTGGCATTCTGGCCAACATTCTAATCGCGATCATTGCATTTACGATTATTAAAGTGTTGCTCGTGACTCGCCTGTCTTACTCTATTCCCGAAGGCCTGCAGGAGCCGGTCATCCTTTTGCTCGGCAACATGTTGTCGATGAACATCTCACTCGCAGTCTTTAATCTACTGCCCTTTCCTCCGCTCGACGGCAGCAAAGTTCTCGAGACTTTTCTCCCTCCCAGCATGCAGCCGCTTTACGAGATGCTTGAGCAGTATGGATTCATAATTCTGATGGTGTTGATGTACATGGGAGTTTTCACCGCGATAATTACGCCAATCCTGAGACTGGTGTACTCTCTCCTGTAAACGAGAATGACCAAGCGAATCTTCAGCGGAGCACAACCCACCGGCAACGTACATCTCGGAAACTATTTGGGAGCCCTTAAAAACTGGGTCGCACTGCAACACGAATACGAAAGCTTTTTCTGTATCGTAAATCTGCACGCCATAACCCTCCCGCAGAATCCGAAGTTACTGGCGGAGAAGACGCGAGACCTCGCTCGGATCTATCTGGCCGTCGGAATCGATCCGCAAGTGTCTACAGTCTTCGTTCAGTCGGACGTTCAAGAGCATGCGGAACTCACCTGGGTGTTGAACTGCGTCGCGCGCATGTCTGAGCTCGAGCGCATGACGCAATACAAAGACAAAGCGCGCAAGCAACAGGAAAACATCACCGTCGGACTATTTGATTATCCGGTTTTGATGGCTTCGGACATCCTGCTTTATCAGACTGATCTCGTGCCCGTTGGCGACGATCAGAGACAGCATCTCGAACTGACGCGCGATCTCGCGATTCGATTCAATCGCGATTTTGGTGAGACGTTCAAAGTGCCCGATGCTTACATTCCAAAGCTCGGCGCACGGATCATGTCCTTGTCCGATCCCGCGAAGAAGATGTCGAAGTCAGACGATGATCCAAACGGTTGCGTGTTGTTGATGGACGACGCCGACACTATTCAAAAGAAGTTCAAACGCGCCGTCACGGATTCAGGAACTGAGATTCGCTTTGATGAGTCGCGTCCCGCGATCAACAACCTGCTCGAGATCTATCACCTTATCAGTGCCAAATCGCAGCCGGAAGTTGAAGATCACTTTGCCGGCAAGGGATACGCACAGTTGAAAGGCGATCTGGCGGAAGCGACCGTGGAATTTCTGCGACCAATTCAGCAGCGCGTGAAAGAAATCAGTGACGAGCAACTCGATCGGATCCTGGACCAGGGTCGTGAAAAAGCCAGACAGATCGCAAGCGTAACTCTCGAACAGGTGTTCCAGAGGACCGGTATAAAGCGTTGATGGAAGAGAATAAGCCTCAAGCTGCAGTAGAGACTTCCGAAGACCGCGCCGCACCACTCAATGTTGCCGGCGCAATACCGCATATCGTCTCAGATGACGACACCGACGATCTCAAGATCCTTCTGGGTGAGTTTGAAGGTCCGTTAGACCTGTTGCTGCATCTGATTCGTCAGGAGCATGTCAGTATTTACGACATTCCTGTTGCTCGCATCACGGACGAGTACCTGCGTTACCTGCGCATCATGCAGGAGTTGGATATCGCAGTCGCCGGAGACTTTCTGGTGATGGCCGCGACGCTGATTGAGTTGAAGACGAAGATGCTCCTGCCGCGCGATCCTCTGGCCGCGCCGGAAGAGGATGAGGATCCACGTTCAGAATTAGTTAATCAGTTGCTGGAGTATCAGAAATACAAAGCCGCGGCCGAAATGCTCTGGTCGCGCGCGACGGTTGAGCAGGCAGTTTTCAAACGCGCAGAACTGGAAACTGACAAGAACAATCCGGAAGTAGCTGTCGGTTTGTTTGATCTGCTGAAAGTGTTTCAGGACATACTGGCGCGACACAAGGAAGAGAAGCTACTCGAGATCGAGCGCGAAGAGATCTCGATGGCTGAGATGCTCGAGCGTTTGCGCAACATGGTGTTGTCGTCGGGTGAACTCAACTTGCGTGTCTTCTTTGAGCGAGCCAGATCGCGTCGTGAGCTCGTGCTGGCGTTCCTGTCGGTGCTGGAGTTGGTGAGAACAACTGAGGTCAAACTATTTCAGCGCGAAACTTTTGGCGACATCATCGCGCGGGTAACAGGCTGATGGAAACTAATGAAGAGACTGTAAATCAGGAACCGCTTGACGAAGCCGCTTTGAATGAAGAGGCAAGTCGTGAGCTTGCGGCGATGGTGGCCGAAGCGGAGCAGTTGTCGGGCGCCACTGAAGAAGACGGCGCGGATGATGCGGACTTATCGTCACCACAGAGCCAGGCAGAACGCGCTGGCGTGATCGAGGCGCTGATCTTTGTTTCCGATGAGCCGTTAAGTGTGAAGACCATCGCCGACGTTCTTAAGGAAGACAAGGCGGTCGTCAGTGAAGCAGTTGCGACACTCGCAGAAGAGTTCAACAGCCGGAACGGCGGATTGCAGTTGCGTGAAGTTGCCGGTGGGTGGCAGTTTGCAACACGACCCGAGTATCACGAGCACGTTCGTAAATTTCTGAAGACGCGTCCCAGTGCAAAGTTGAGTATCGCATCACTCGAAACACTTGCGGTGATTGCATACCGCCAGCCGGTGACTGTTCCTGAGATTCTGGAAATACGTGGCGTGCAGTCGCCTTCTGCAATCAAGACGCTGTTGGACAAGAAGTTGATCGTGGCGAAGGGACGCAAGGAGACTGTCGGACGTCCGATGATGTACGGAACTTCGAAGGAGTTCTTGTTACAGTTTGGATTGAAAGATTTGTCTGAGTTGCCGAGTGTAGAAGATTTCCACGATCTGAGCGGCGGATCATAAGTTTTTGCCACAGATGAACACGGATTTTATTTCTGATCCGCGTAATCCGCGTTCATCTGTGGCTTAATCTATCTATGGAAACACGACTGCAAAAATTGATCTCTGCGGCTGGCGTTGCCTCACGCAGGCATGCAGAGGAGCTGATTGCTGCGGGCCGCGTGACGGTCAACGGTGAAGTTATTAAAGAACTCGGCACGAAGGCTGATCCTGAAAGGGATCACATCAAGGTAAACGGCAAGCTCATCAATCCTCAGCTCAAGTCTCGCGAAAAACTTTACGTGCTTCTCAACAAACCAAAGGGTTATCTCTCGAGCGTTTCCGATCCGGAAGGCCGGCCGCTCGTGACGGAACTCTTACCACCTTCGCTCGGCAAGCTATACCCGGTGGGCCGGCTCGACTTCAACACCGAAGGCCTTCTCTTACTCACGAACGATGGCGACTTCACAAACTATGTGACGGCGGCGCGCAATCGAGTTGAGAAAGTCTACGAAGTGAAAGTGAAAGGCGTACCAGCGGAGAATGGCATTCAACGACTCCGACGTGGCGTGACCCTTGACGACGGCACGCGTACCGCGCCGGCAAAGATCGAAAAGCTTCACGAGACGCAGACAAACGCGTGGTATGAAGTGTCGCTCCATCAGGGTCGCAACCAGCAGGTGCGACGCATGTTTGAATTAGTCGGTCATTCGGTGTTGAAGCTACGACGCGTCCGCATCGGTTTTCTCACAGACGAAAGACTCAAGCCCGGCCGATGGCGGTTATTAACTGCCGCAGAAGTCGGAAGATTGATGAAGAAACGCCACAGATCCGTCTAATCCGCCTTACACAGATCCGTGTAATCTGTGCTAAAAATCTATCACTATGCATTTTGAATTAACCGAAGAGCAGCAACAGATCAAGATGAGCGTGCGCGAGTTTGCCGAATCGGAGATTGCGCCTCACGTTCTGGAGTGGGATGAGTCCCAACATTTTCCGATCGAGCTAAAACCGCATCTCGCAGACCTCGGTTTGATGGGTGTGCTCTTTCCTGAAGAGTATGGCGGGGCGGGAATGGGTTATGTTGAGTACGCCACGATCATCGAAGAGTTGTCGCGCGTCGATGGTTCAGTTGGCATCTCGGTGGCCGCGCACAATTCACTCTGTTCAAATCACATTTACAAATACGGCTCTGAAGAACAGCTCCGGAAGTATCTCGAACCGTTAGCGAGCGGCAAACATCTGGGAGCATGGGGACTGACAGAGCCCAGCGCCGGCTCGGACGCGTCTGGCACGAAAACCACTGCCGTGAGAACCGACGGCGGCTGGATCGTCAACGGCTCAAAGAATTTCATCACTCACGCGATTCACGCCGACACGTGCGTGGCCATGGCCGTAACTGACAAGTCTCAAAGAAGCAAAGGGATCTCTGCATTCATTTTCGAGAAGGGAATGAAAGGGTTCTCACCCTCGAAAAAAGAGAACAAGCTCGGACTGCGTGCTTCGGAAACTGCGAGTGTGGTTTTTGAAGACTGTTT
>DASTVU010000258.1:0-5266 GCA_035758935.1 Pyrinomonadaceae bacterium
GAAGCAATGAAAGCGATTGCTGGAAACATGGCGCCAACGCTTGCTTATGCTTATGCGCAGGGTGACAGCATCACGTTTTCTGCCAACACTGAAGGTGGACCATTTGGATTAGGGCCGGCAACGATCCTGGGAATGCCGAACGCACTCGAAATGCAGCACATCATTAGTCGAGGCATGGGTGGCAAGAAGTAGCTGTGGTTAAGGGCCTTGGATCTTGGAACTTAGTACTTAGTACTTTGTATTCGGATCCAGGGCTCAATTAGAACCCCTACAAAGTACGAAGTACAAAGCACCAAGTACAAAGTACAAATCAAATGAAGCTCGTCTCCATCTCTCTCATCTCCTGGCTGTTCGGACTGCTGGTCCTGTCGAACTTTCTCATTGTCGACGGAAGAGGTATCAGCACGACAGTCATCTCAATCACAATGGCAGCGTTGTTGTTCTCGTTAGCCTATGCGCCCTCGCTTTCGTGGCTTCGTCAACGCATGGGCGGCTGCAGACCAGCACCGCTGTTTCCTCTCGTCTCCGCTGTTGTACTCAACACACCTGTGTTTCTGATCGAGATTCTTGCAATAGGCAGAACTTTAGCACCAGCAGATGCGTTAGCATGCATTGTTGCTTTTCTGCTGATGGGTACTGTCTTCGGACTTGGATTCGTTTGGAATTATCAGAACACAGCGTTATAAGAAAGAGTATGGCACTCCCCGCTTCGGTTCCTAACGAACCGATCAAAGTTCAACCGGCTTACTCTGAGCCGCCCGTAATCGACCTGCATGGTCTTAGCGTTTCTTTTGGCCGGCGGCAGATTCTCAAAAACCTCCGTGGAGATCTGCGCGGCAAAGCGATCGGTCTACTTGGGCCCAACGGCGCCGGTAAGACGACACTGATTCATACGCTCCTCGGTTTTCATCCGCCTTCAGCAGGCACTGCGCAAATATTCGGCCTCGACATCGTCAATCAGGCGAGAGAAATCAAATCGCTGATCGGGTACATGCCGGAGCGCGACTCATTCATCGCCAAGATGAGTGCGGTTCACTTCGTCCGTTTGATGGGTGAACTCTCCGGATTGCCATCGGATGCTGCGCTGGAACGAGCTCACGAAGCACTCTTCTACGTCGGTCTGGGTGAGGCGCGTTATCGACGTCTCGAGACTTACTCGCTCGGCATGAAGCAACTCGCCAAGCTCGCGCAGGCGATCGTTCATGGTCCAAAACTGATCTTTCTCGACGAGCCGACAAACGGGCTCGATCCACCGGCGCGTCTGCGCATGATCAAGCTCATTCGCGAGATTCGCGACAGTGGTCACGCGCAAATCGTTCTTTCGTCACATTTGTTACTCGACGTGGAAGAATGCTGCGATGAGATTCTGATACTTCGCGACGGCCAGATCGCCGTCTATTGCAATCTGGAAGAAGAACGCAAATCGAATCGCAAGTTTCTCATGCTTGAAACACGCGGCGATCACGCAAAGTTTGTCGAAGCGCTCGCGAAACTCGGTTGCGAGTATGCAGTATCTGCCGATCATCGTTTGAAGATCGTTTTGCAGGAAGGAATTGAAGTACGCGATTTGTACCGGCTGGCTGACGAGACGAAGGTACAACTCCGTCGTTTGAGTTATAAGCGCGACTCGCTCGAAGATATTTTCCTGAGGGCAATGGAGAACGGCTATGGCGGTCTATGAACAGACGTACAAGCCTTATACCGGCAAGCTGACTCCTGAGTGGAGCCGGTTTCTGATCATTCCGCGTCACGCGTTTCGAGGTGTCTTCGCTTCAAAACTGTTCACCGCGTTTTATGTAGTTTGTTTCCTGCCGGTATTGATAGAAGCGATTTTGATCTACCTGCACCACAACATCACCGCGCTCGCGATTATGAATCTCAACGCGAGACAGTTGCTGCCCATCGACGGCGCGTTTTTCGAGTACTTCGTATTCATCCAGGGCGGTTTTGCATTCTTTGTAGCATTGTTGCTTGGACCACCATTGGTCTCGCGTGACTTGCGCAACAACGCGCTCCCACTTTATCTCTGCCGTCCATTTACGCGCACTGAATACGTGATGGGCAAGATGTCTGTGCTGTTGATTCTTTTATCGGGAATCACCTGGATACCTCAGTTGTTGATGTTTTGTTTCCAATCGTATCTCGCGGGTTTTGAATGGTTCAGGAACAACCTGTGGATTGCCAGCGCCATATTTATCGCCGGTGTTGTTTGGATACTGCTATTGGCACTCATCTCGCAGACACTTTCAGCTTTGCTTAAGTGGCGCATTATCGCCAGTGGGGCGATGTTGGGTCTTGTCATTATTCCGTCGGCGTTCGTCGGTATCATCAACTTCATTTTCATGACGCGAATCGGAAATCTCTTTAGCCTCCTGGCGCTGATGACCAATGTCACTATGGGTCTTTTCGGGACGTTCGACCGGGTCGCCGGGCGTATGCAGATCGGTGGATTCGACGATGCTCCAATGCGAGAAGTTTTGTTAATCGAGCCGCCGCTCTGGAGCTCGTGGGCGATGTTGTTTGTCATATGCGCCATCTGCCTGGCGATACTGAGTTGGAAAGTAAAAGCCTACGAGGTAGTGAAATAAGACACTGGTATGACGATTTCCACTGACCAACTCATCATCTTCGACAACGTCTCCAAGTTTTACGGCGAGATACTCGGAGTGAATCGAGTGAACCTTCAGATCGCGCCCGGCATTACGAGTCTGGTCGGTCCGAATGGGGCAGGGAAGTCGACGTTGATGAATTTGATGACCGGCCTGCTGCGTCCAACACGCGGTTCTATTTCTCTCCTCGGCATTCCCACGGATCAACCCGAACAACTGTTTCGTAAGGTTGGATACTGTACTCAGTTTGACTCGTTCCCGAGAGGTGTTACCGGACGCGAATTCGTTAATTCGTTCCTGCTGGTCCATGGGTTCGATCGCTCGCGGACAAACGAACTTAGCCAACTCGCGCTTGAACGCGTCAATCTCGTCGAAGCTGCCGATCGAAAGGTGGCAGGTTACAGCAAGGGAATGCGTCAACGCATACGGCTGGCGCAATCGATCGCGCATCAGCCGGCGGTTTTGATTCTGGATGAACCTCTGAACGGACTCGATCCGATGGTGCGTGCGGAAACGATCGCGCTGTTTCGCAAGCTCGCTTCCGAAGGACTGCACCTGATCATCTCGTCGCACATACTGCACGAAGTCGACATGATGTCAGATCGCGTGGTGTTGCTGAACAACGGGTATATCGTTGCCGAAGGAAACATTCACGGCGTGCGCGATGAGATGGAAGAGCACCCGATGCAGATCCTGATTCGTTGTGACGAGCCGGCAAAACTTGCCGCGTATGTGTTTGCCCGGGATCACGTCGTAGAAGCAAGACTTCATGATGACCGTCGCGGCCTCTTTATCAAGACGCGCGACGCAGATCGATTTTATCTGATGTTGAATCGTGCAGTGGCTGAGGGCGAGCTGAGCGTTGAGTCAATCGCTCCGGTTGATGATGACCTCAGCGCTGTTTACCAGTACCTGATCGGCACGTCGGGCGGCAGTGCATAGGAGTTTGTAGAGATGAGTTCTGCGATAGACGCAATCAGATCAGAAAAGTCGCCTGGTAATTGGTCACTGTGGTTCCGGCAGATCGGCGCGATCTTTCGGATGGAGTTGGAAAAAAACTTTCTCAGTCGTCGTTCGATACTGATTTATCTGCTCGCGTTTTTACCGCTCTTTCCCCTTGCACTGCTGGCGATCATTACGCCGCCGGGTAACGAATGGAAAGATTTCAATCAATACAGCATCATCTACTCGATCATCTACAACGGTCTGATTCTGCGGACGCTCGTGTTTTTCGGTTCCGCATGGATCTTCATGAATCTGTTTCGCGGCGAGCTCGTCGACCGCAGTTTGCACTACTACTTTCTGAGCGCGGTGCGCCGTGAAGTGCTGGTAGTCGGCAAATACATTTCCGGCCTGGCGACCTCAATTATTCTTTTCACCACGACTACTGTGGTGTCGCTGTTGCTGCTCTATCTCCCACACTTCTATTCACAAAGCGTGCGTTACTTCACTGAGGGACGCGGACTCGGACAGCTGCTCACCTACGCCGGTATCACGATGCTTGGGTGTCTCGGTTATGGTGCGTTCTTTCTCGTGGTGGGCTTGTTTGTTCGTAATCCCATCATCCCGGCGTTGTTGCTTTACGGATGGGAGTGGCTCAACTTCCTGCTGCCGCCGCTTCTGAAAAAGGTCAGCGTGATTCATTATCTCAACTCGCTCGTGCCCGTGCCGGTTTCGGAAGGTCCCTTCGCGGTCGTCGCGGAACCCACGCCCGCATGGATCGCGGTTCCGAGCATGCTGCTCGTTACGATCCTCGTACTGATCATCGCCGCCTATCGCATCCGCCACATGGAAATCCGCTACGGCAGCGATTAATGTTAGCCACAGATTTACGCGGATGAACGCAGATAAAGATCTTATCCGCGTTTATCCGCGTCCATCTGTGGCTTAAAACTAAAGTTTTAGTTGACATGCGGATGAGGGTGCGGTATTGTCCACCTAAAGTCTTAGGAGATGATCCGGAATGCCGCGTCGCAAGAGTGAGCAGATGACACCGCTGGAGCTGGAGATTATGCAGGTACTCTGGGAAACCGGGCCGGCCACGGTGCAAACAGTTCAACATGAACTGAAACGGGAACTGGCGTACACCACGGTGCAGACAATGCTGACCGTTCTGCACCGCAAGAAAAAAGTTAAGCGGACTCTCAAGGACAAAGCCTATATCTACACGCCTGCTGTGACTCGAACGAAATTCACCGGCCACGCGGTGCGTGAGTTCATCGATCGGCTTTTCGGCGGTTCGGCTGAAGGCCTCGTGATGAATCTCCTGCAGGACAAGCATCTGACGCCGGAACGACTGGCAGCTCTTCATGATCTAATAGAGAAGGAAGAACGAGATGCTAAGACTTAGCGAGTTCATCCTAAACTTTGTTCTGAATTCTGCCTGGCAAGTGACGGCAATCTTTGTTGTTGCTGCGATGGCGTCGTGGCTTCTGCGAAATGGGCCAGCACGTTATCGACACGTGCTCTGGGTGATTGCGCTCGTCGCTTGTCTGGTCGTGCCGTTGTTAACGACTACACGCGTTGTGCCGGAATGGATTTCAAGCCTTCAGGTAGTCGCATCTTCTTCTAATCCACCAAAGCTCGAGCCTGTTGCTCCAATTGTTAGCCAGAGCAGCTCAGAATCCGAGACTGCAGTTGATCACGTCGGCAGACGA
>DASTVU010000259.1:0-10689 GCA_035758935.1 Pyrinomonadaceae bacterium
GACAAAGGACTGGCGGCGCATGACGCCGTGCAGCCTTCAGCTGGAGATCGCCCGCGACACGAGCCCGGCGAGCATGTTGGACCAGTACACGAAGATGTTGGGCATCACGTCGCCACACACGGGCACGGCGAGAGCCACGGCGCGCATATGCCGCACGAATCGCCGCCATCGATGTGGGTGCCGTTGGCTGTTCTGGCGCTCTTTGCGATCATCGGCGGCTTTGTCGGTATTGGACCAGCGTTCAGAACGATAACCGGCAGCGAGCATCCCGGCGGCCGTTTGAATATTTCTACGTGGCTCAACCCGATCATCTGGAATCCGGTTACGCGCGAGTTCAATCCGGGGGAGGGCGGCCATGAGGCTACGCCGGCCGAAGGCACACATGCTGAAGCTCCGGCTGCGGCTGAAGGTGCTCACGGTAGCGCGCCTGGCGGCGCTTCTGTTTACGGTGATACCGGATTCAATCTCGCACATTCAGTAGAGAGCACAACGCACAGCGAGCTCGCGACCGAGTGGATCTTTATTGTCATCTCTCTAGTCGTCGCGGGTATCGGCATGTTACTGGGCGGGCTGTTCTACGTTTGGCGTCCGGAACTACCGAACATCTGGGCGCAAAGACTGCGACCACTCTACAACGCCAGTTACAACAAGTATTGGGTCGATGAATTCTATGGCCTGACCGTCACACGCCGCACGATGGATGCGGCTCGAGGTGTCTACCAGTTTGATTCGAAACTGGTCGACGGGATCGTCAACGGACTTGCGTGGCTAAGCCGGCAGTCTAGTCGCGTCGTTGGCGGTGTAGACAAGTATTTCGTCGACGGCCTTGTTAACACCGTTGCCGCGTTCATCGCGCGTTTGATGTCGCCTTTGTTCCGCGCTGCGCAAACGGGATTCACGCAGAACTATGCCCTCGTGATGGTATTGGGATTGATGATAGCCGTCGCTGCATTTTTCGGAAAAGAAATCATTACTGCTGTTCGGAGCATTATTGCTACGGTTTTCTGATCTTCGATTGACGGGTGTGCCGGCAGAATAGATATGAACAACTACATTCTTTCTTTCATCACCTGGTTGCCGGCAATCGGCGCCATTCTCATTCTGGCGTTCATGAAGAAAGATCAGTCGAGCCTGATCAAGAAATTTGCGACCGGCTGGTTTGCGCTCGACTTCATCCTCTCGCTCTGGCTGTTGAAGTACAACCGCGGCATCGGCGGCATGCAATTCCTCGAAGATCACGAGTGGATACCGATCATTGGCGCGCGTTATCAAATGGGTGTTGACGGCGTTGCCGTCCTGCTGATCGTTTTGACCACATTGCTCGGTGTCATCGCGGCATTGTCTTCGTGGGAATACATTCAAAAACGAGAGAAAGAGTATTACGTCCTGTTGCTGTTACTGCAGACGGCAGTGATTGGTGTGTTTGCTTCGATGGACCTGTTTCTGTTTTACCTGTTCTTCGAAGTGTCGCTCGTGCCGATGTATTTCCTGATCGGTATTTGGGGCGGCGAGAATCGTTTGTACGCCGCGATCAAATTCTTTCTTTACACACTCGTTGGTTCGGTCGTGATGCTGCTGGGCGTCTTGAAGATGTACTTCCTGACGCAGGACTTATCGATAACTAGCAAGATTGTCCCGGGGGCACTAAACGCTCTGGCAGGAAACGAACAGGCAGCACAACTGGTTGCGCAAACGTTGCAGGCGGCAACACAGAACGGTACCGGCACATTCAACATTCTCTACATGCAGGCGATGGGTCCGGCGCTGCCAACGGGTACGTTGCAGATACTTCTCTTCGGTGCGTTTGCGCTCGGTTTCGCGATCAAGGTGCCGATGTTTCCGTTTCACACCTGGCTGCCGGACGCTCACGTCGAAGCGCCCACAGCCGGTTCAGTGATTCTTGCCGGCATCCTGCTGAAACTCGGAACCTACGGTTTTTACCGCTTCAATTTGCCGATGTTTCCGTGGGCGTCGCGAGACCAGAGCAGTTTCGCTAACGGTGCGTTTGGTGTGCGCAGTGTGGTCGTCTTTCTCGCGATAGTAAGCATCATCTACGGTGCGCTGGCTGCGATGTATTTCGTTGTCAAAAAAGACGGCGACGTAAAGAAGCTCGTCGCTTACTCGTCTGTTTCGTCGATGGGCATGGTGATGCTCGGACTGTTTGCACTCAATCCGAATGGCATCAACGGTGGTGTGATGCAGATGGTCAATCACGGCATCTACTCCGGTGCGCTGTTCCTGCTGGTCGGAATCATTTATGAACGACGACACACACGCAACGTCGCTGAGTTTGGTGGACTGTCACACGTGATGCCGGGTTACGCAGCGATCTTTCTCGGCATGGTCATGACTGCGATCGGTTTGCCGTTGCTGGCAGTCTTTATCTCAGAGTTCCTGGCGCTGCGAGGAGCTTTTGAAGCTAATCCATATTGGGCCGGTTGGGCGGCTTTAGGAATCATCCTGAACGCTGGATATTTCCTGTGGTTGTACCAGCGGATGTTTTTCGGGAACATCGACAATCCGAAGAATGAGGGTCTACGGGATCTCAAAGTGCGTGAGTGGGCTTACATGGTGCCGTTGATGATCCTCTCGTTGTGGATTGGTGTTTATCCGAAACCGTTTCTTGAATACATCCAGCAGCCCGTAAATGCTCTTGTGAAGCAAGTCAGACCGGATTACGTGATACCGGGAACGACGCCGCCGACACAACCAGAACGGGCGGAAAGATAATAACTTGGTTATTAGTACTTTGTACTTAGTGCTTTGTACTTTGTAAGGCGCCGAGAACCAAGAGCAAAGTACAAAGATCAAAGTACAAAGTTCAACTAAAAATGTTCATCCTGCAAGCCAACGCCACCTCTCTCATTAGCGTCGCCGATCTGCGGTTGATCGCGCCGGAGTTGATTCTGACTTTCTGCGCCTGCGTGGCACTGGTGATGGAAGTGATTCTGCCGTATCGCAAGAGCAAGCTCACTGCTTACTTCTCGCTCATTGGTGTGGCACTCGCTTTTGTTTCACTTTACTTGCAGATGGGAAATCAGGGCGACGGATTCTACGGCATGGTGCGAGTTGACGGCTTCGCACTCCTCTTTAAAGCAATATTTCTGATTGCTGCTGCCCTCGCGATCGGCATTTCGACGCGCTTTCTCGACATCGAAGGCGAGCAACACGGCGAATATTACGCACTCATTCTCTTCGCCACTGTGGGCATGATGTTTATTGCCTGTAGCTACGATCTCATCTCGCTCTACGTCAGTCTCGAGTTGATGGCACTGACGTTTTACGTTCTCGTCGCTTTTACGAAGCGCGAGAAGAAGTCGAACGAAGCGGCGATGAAGTATTTTCTGCTCGGTGCGTTTTCATCGGGCGTGTTGCTCTACGGTATGTCGTTGCTTTACGGCATCGCGGGCTCCACAAACATCGGTGAAATCGGAGTCGCGCTTTCGGATTTAATGCCGCGGATTGAAGGTGCGTTGAGTGCGCCTGACCAGCCACTCGCTGGTCTCAGGCCGATGCTGCTCCTGGCAATGATAGCCCTCGGCGCAGGACTGTTTTTCAAAGTTGCTGCCGTGCCGTTTCACATGTGGGCACCGGATGTTTACGAAGGCGCCCCGACTTCAGTGACGGCATTTCTCTCGACCGGATCAAAGGCCGCAAGTTTTGCGTTGTATGCACGGATCTTCAGCGAAGCACTCGAGCCGATGCGCGCCGATTGGGCACCGCTTCTTGGTCTTGTCGCCGCAATTACGATCATGGTGGGCAACTGGGCCGCCGTCACACAGGAAAACTCAAAACGACTGCTGGCATATTCGTCGATCTCCAATGCGGGATACTTGCTCTTAGCGCTCATCGCTCATAACGAGTACGGAAACATCGGTCTAATCGTGTATTTGTTTGTCTACACGCTGATGAACATGGGTGCGTTTGGCGTGATCATCAGTTTGCGACGCCGCGGAATCATCGGCGACAACGTCGACGATCTAACCGGATTGGGCCAAAAGGCGCCTGTCATGGCCGCGATGATGGCCATCTTCATGCTGTCTCTCGGTGGCCTCCCGATGACCGGTGGTTTCATCGGTAAGTATTTCCTGTTTGGCGGATTGCTCCAGCGTGGCGCTACCGATCAGAAGAATTGGTATTACTGGCTGGCGGGTTGGGCCATTATCAACACAGTAGTTTCGTTTTACTATTACGTGCGTTTTATCAAGGTGATGTATCTCGGCGACCGCATTGCCGACAACAAACCGCTGGCACTCTCACCCGCGCTTCAAGTGGCGTTGGTAATTTCTGTGGTCGGAATTATTGTGATCGGGGTTTATCCGCAGCCCTTCATCGCGCTGGCCCAGACATTGATACCATCGCGGTGATGGTTTTCTTCTACTTCCTCGCCGCACTCTCCATCTGGTTTGGGATTCAGTCGTTATTGAGTGGCATTCGTTACGCGGCATACGTGCGGCGCGAGATGAGTCGCGCGTTGCCGGAGTATCAGCCGTTTGTTTCAGTGATCGCGCCGGGCAGGGGATTGGAGGATGGCTTAGGCGACAACATTCGCACGCTCCTGACGCAGGATTATCCACGTTATGAAGTGCTCTTCGTTTTTGACTCGCCGGATGATCCGGCGATTAAGGTTGTCGAAGAGTTGGGCCGCGGATTTTCGCGGATGGCCAGAACGATCATTGCCGGATCAGCAACGGACAGTGGGCAGAAGGTTCACAATCTTCGAGTCGCTGTGACAGAGGTTGATCCGCAATCGGAAGTGCTGGTGTTCGTCGATACAGATGCGCGACCGGCGAAGGATTGGCTCACACATTTAGTGGCGCCGCTTGCAGATGAGACCCTCGGTGCTTCCACTGGTTATCGGTGGTTTATTCCGCGGGGAGGTGTTGCGTCGCGTCTTCGAGGTGTTTGGAATGCTTCAGTCGCTTCAGCTCTCGGCAGTGATACTGCGAAAAACTTTTGCTGGGGTGGCTCAACTGCAATCCGGCGCACGATATTCGAGCAATTAAATGTCAGTGAACGATGGCGCGGAACCGTTTCTGACGACTTCACGATCACGCGTGTTCTAAAGGAGGCGAGACTTCCGATTCACTTCACGCCACACTGCCTCGTCGCTTCCGTCGGCGACTGCGACTTCAAAGAGCTCTTCGAGTTCACCACGCGTCAAATCAAGATCACGCGCGTCTACGCCTCGCATCTCTGGCTTCCACTCCTGCTCGGCTCCGCCCTTTTCGCTCTCGTTTTCTTCGGCGGCTTTATCGTGTTAATCCTGCAAATCCTGAAAATCCTGTCCCCATCTTTCTTTTTGCCGCTCGCCCTCTTAGTGATTTTTACACTCGGCGCCACCAAGTCATTTATCCGCTGGCGCGCCGTCAACCCCCCCCTCACTCAATACCGTTCGGCACTCAGACGCGACCTGCTCGCGCACATCTTCCTCTGGCCATTCGCATCACTGCTCTACCTTTACAACGCCATCGTCGCCGGCTTTTCCCGGCGCATCGAGTGGCGCGGCATTACCTATGAATTGAAATCACCTACCGAAGCTGTCATTATCTCCCGCGACCACTGATGCCCAACAAAGCCGTCCAATTTGTGCAGCTGTTACGTTCGACGAAGCGTGAAAAACGTCTCGGCACGGTGATCTTGTTCGTTACTTCACGCTGTAACGCGTTCTGCCAGACCTGCTTTTATCATGAAGAGTTGAACCAGCCGGGCGATCTGACCTTTGCTCAGATCGAAAAAATCTCGCAGACGATGCCGCAAATCACGGACCTGTGGCTCTCTGGCGGCGAACCGACTCTGCGACGCGATCTTTCAGACGTTATCGATCTGTTTGTCTCGAATAACGGCGTCGACCGGATCATCATACCGACAAATGGATTGATCAAAACGCGCGTTTACGACGTCGTCGATCGCGCACTCGGAAACAATCCGCAGATCGATCTCTATCTGAACATTGCGCTCGATGGTTATGGCAAAACTCACGATCGCATTCGCGGCGTCCCCGGAAATTGGGAGAAGGCACTCGAGTGCATCGAGTCTCTTTATCCACTAAAGTCAAAGTACGCCGATCGTTTTCGATTGAACGTCAACACAGTCGTTTGCGCGGAAAACTACACCGAGATCGAGAAGCTCTCGGAGTTTATGTGGGATAACTATCGTCTCGACGGACAATACTTCAACATCATTCGCGGTGAGACCCTCGTCGGCGAACAGATCAAACAAGTGCCGCCGGAAGTCTTGCCGGCAATGTACGCGCAGGTTTCGAAACTGACCAAACGTTACGGCGACCGAATGTTTGCCGCAGACGATGCCAGCAAACGTTTTGTGAAGAACGCTGTCTATGCCGGTTCGATCATCACTCACTATCGCACGCAACACGTAAACTTCCAGCAACCAACTCCATGGCCGTTTCCCTGCACTGCGGGTGAAACAACAGCGGTGATCGACTACAACGGCGACGTGCGCGCGTGTGAGTTGCGAGAAAAGTTTGCGTCACTGGCTGATTTTGATTACGACTTCGGAGCTCTCTGGGCTGCTAACGACCGGCAGACAGAACTTAATGCCATCGATGGCGGCAAAGCCTGCTGGTGCACACACGTATGTTTTATTCACGACTCGATGCGCCATTCCCGTCGTGGTTTGCTTTATGAGGTTCCCAAAAACTACCTGACGCGCGAAAGCTGGTGAACGCGTTGGCTAATAGACAGGACCAGGAAGAGAATCGAAAAAGCGGTTTTGCTTATGCAGCGGCTATCAGCTTGTTTGCGTCAGTCGTCACTTTTTGTGGGCTGGGCTGGATGCTCGACAAGTGGCTGGGCACGCAGCCCTGGTTCTTGATAGGCGGCATCGTCCTCGGGTCTGCGGCGGGTTTGTATCAGTTCGTCCGTCTGAGCTCCAAGACATATTGAGCCACGGATGAACGCGGATTAACGCAGATCTGCGTTCATCCGCGTAAATCTGCGGCCAAACTCGACAATTTACTGAAATCCCAGTTAAAATCACCAGCTTCGCAATGCTGGAATACAGAGTGTTTTGCAGTATGGTCGTCGCCAGCGTTCTAGCCGTGACGATCTCAGCTTTTATTGCGCCTTGGCGCGTGACAGCGGGGCTTTTGGTTGGTGGTTTGTTAGCGCTTTTCAGTCACCGCTGGTTGAAAAACTCAGCGGCAGCTGCGATTCAGCTTTCAACTTCCGGCGGCAGGCCGCAACTCAGGCTCGCTCAGTTTGTGTTGCGCTACGCCGTAATCGCAGCAGTAATTTTCAGTGCCTATACGCTCGATCTGATATCGGTGCCGGCGGTTCTCGCTGGGATGTCCAGTTTTGTTGTAGCAATGATGGTCGAAGCCGTAAGAGAGTTCTACTTCGCAATCACGAAGCGAGAGGAAAATTAGTAGATGTACTGGTTTGCAGAAGAAGCTGCTCACGGAGCTGCTGAGCACGCCGAAGAGGCTGAGCACCACGCTCCGATCGTCGTGCAGTTGGTTAACAGCTGGTTCGGCGAGCCTGTGTACAGGTTTCAAGTCACCTATACCAAGCCGATTTGGGACAAGTTTCTGGCCAAGTTTGGCACGAATGCCGAAGCTGCTTTTGGTCCTTACACTCCTGATAACGCGATTCCCTGGTACACGGTGATGTTTTTCATCGCCTGTATTTTGAGCGTGATCATCATCTGGATCCTTAAGGGTAAGCTTTCTGAGAGTGAGCCAGGCGGCGGACAGCAGACACTCGAAGTTAGTGTGCTCGCAGTGCGCAACATGATCGAAGACATCATTGGTCCACATGGTCTGAAATATTTCCCGGTGGTGATGACGTTCGCGGTCCTTATTCTCGTCTCAAACCTGATGGGACTCTTTCCGTTGTTTATGAGTCCGACTTCGGCAACGAGCGTCACGTTTGCGCTCGGATTGAGTTCATTTCTTTATTACAACTACATCGGCATCGCCGAGAACGGGCTCTTCGGTCATTTGAAACACTTGGCTGGTCCAATCTGGTGGATCGCGCCGCTGATCTTTCCGATTGAGTTGATCAGTAACTTCATTCGACCGTTTTCACTCGGCATCCGTCTTTTCGGTAACCTGTTTGCAGACGAGAAGGTGCTGGAAACACTTGCCCACCTTGCTCCGCCGGTGACGTGGTTTGCGCCGATTTTGCTAATGCCGCTGAGCGTCTTCGTTGCTTTGGTTCAGACGTTTGTTTTCATACTGCTCTCGCAGCTCTATATCAGCGAGGTTTCGCACGCGCCGCATCATCATGCACACGATGAGCATGGCGCGCACGACGAAGAATACGAGGGCGACGAGTTTATAGCTCCAGTTCTTACTTAATGGCTTTATGAGCGTGCGGCGAGCGAGGTGGGCAAACGCGTTCACAAACGTTGTCGCGCAATTCATGACTCATTCAAACGAAGCAAACCAGACAATTCATAGCAAGGCCAGGTCTGTTTCGCTGGAGCGCCGTTGTAAGAGGGGCGGTGGATACCGGATACAGGCGAAATTATCTCGTCGCGGTTTGCTCAAGAGGATTAGTTGACACGCAGATTAGAGGAGGAAGCATGAGCAAATTCAGAATGTTGCTGTTTGTGGTGATTGGAATTCTCGCGACCAGCATGACCGCCTTCGCACAGGGGGCGGAAGCCGGGGACAACGCCAGTTCAGTTAACAAGTACAGAGCGTTGGCCGCCGGTATTGGTTTCGCGATCGCTGTTTTTGGTGGCGCACTCGGCCAGTCGCGCATTGGCGCTGCGGCATGTGAAGGCGCTGCGCGCAACCCGGGCGCTGCTGGTCGAATTCAGACGATGATGATTCTTGGCCTGGCGCTGATCGAATCGCTGGTGCTGTTTGCGCTGTTGGTTATCTTCGCTGTGGTCAAGCCCAGCGTTGGCTAGTCGCGATTGAAGTTTTCCGTTTTGAGCGGGCGAGGGAATTTCTCTCGCCCGTAATTTTTTGGAGAGCATGAACATGATTTCTCAAGATGGTTCCGTTTTAGATCTCTATGACGGTGTGTTAGGCTGGCATTAATGAAGAAGTGTCCAAAGTGTGGAGTCGAGTATCCTGAAACGACAACTCTTTGTCCCGCGGACGGTGTTGCGCTTGAAAGGGATCCCGACTCACTAGTCGGCACAACCCTCGCAGGAAAATATCGCATTGATGCGCGCCTCAACGAAGGCGGAATGGGAACGGTCTATCGCGGCACACACGTGTTGATGGAGAAGACAGTCGCCATCAAAGTGCTGCGTCCATCACTTGCTGCCGACGAAAAGATCGTGGCGCGATTCTCACGCGAGGCGCGCGCAGCTTCGCGAATCTCACATCCGAACGCAATAAGTGTTACTGATTTTGGCGAAGACGAGAGTGGACACGTCTTCCTCGTGATGGAATTTCTGAGTGGCAAGACTCTAAAGCAGTTGCTACGCGACGAAGGCCCGCTCCCACTCGCACGAGTGGTTGATATCACACGCCAGATCGGAGACGCACTCAACGCTGCGCATGAACAGGGAGTCGTGCATCGCGATCTCAAGAGCGACAACATCATGCTCGTTGATACGATGGCGGGCGATCATGCCAAGGTGCTGGATTTCGGCATTGCGAAGATCAACGAGCTGGATGGAAGCCCTGTCGATACGGGTCTGACGGCGCCCAATCTCGTAATCGGCACGCCGCAATACATGTCGCCGGAACAGTGTTCGCAGGAGACGGAGATTGATGCGCGCTCCGACATTTACTCGCTGGGTGTGATTCTTTTCGAGATGCTGGTGGGGCACGTGCCTTTTTCGGGTGACTCGCCGACGATGGTGATGATGAAGCACTTGCAGGAGCCAGTGCCTTCAGTCCTGGAAGAGCGAACGGATGTGCCCGCGTCAGTTGCGCGCGTGGTTGCGCGTGCGATGGCCAAGGTTCGCGACAATCGTTACCAAACAGTTGCTGAGCTGATTGAAGATTTGACGATAGCAGCAGGCATGACGATTCACCGCATCGGGCCGGTGACGCCCAGTGCCGAGCAACCTGCGCCTGTGCGCGACGACGCCGATGAAGTAACGATGGTGAGAGCGCGTGAAGAGCCGCAGTACGTGCCACCGCCGGTTCAGCGACGGGAACCTGTTAGAGTTCCTGTTTCAGGCGCCATGCCGCCACCGCAGACTGCTTCAAGTTTCAATCCATTAAAGATCATCATTCCATCAGTGGCGGCGTTGCTGGTTGTGTTTGTGGCCGTATATGCGTTGACGAGGAAATCTGACGCAGGCGAGGCGAACGCGAATCAACAGAACCAGACACTCGCGGCAGATCCAAACAGCCAGCCGGTGCAGCCGTCGCCGCCGCCGAGCGGAAAGGGTGAACAGGGAATTCCGTCAGGTGGGACGATTACTCCGCCCGCAAATGTAAATCTGAGTCCGAATGCTAATGCTGCAGTTTCGCCCGAGCCTATCGAGGACGTGAGTCCGGCAGCGAATGCGAACGCAAACGCGAATTCAAACAGTAACGGCAACAGCAACAAGAAAACACCACCGTTGCCCGAACCTACAAAGAGCGTTCTGCCTGAATCGCCACCGCCGCCCGCACCTTCGGCTACCAAGCCACCCGCAGAAAAGCCATCGCCGACCGCCACCCCGAATTAGAACCTTAAACCAAGGGCGGCCACGGAGGGCCGCCCCTACAGCACGTTCCGAGATGCCTTGCATATCTGTGCGCTGCGG
>DASTVU010000260.1:0-6653 GCA_035758935.1 Pyrinomonadaceae bacterium
GCCGCAGAGGCTTCGATTATTCCCTCATCCGCAACGTGTGCATACGCGAAACCTTCCGCGCGTATAAAGTCCAAGCCCGCCGCGTGTGCCACCGCCATCGCTTCAATATTCGCACCCGCAAGTATCTGAATCCCAACCGGCAACTGGCACTCATTCTTGACTTCAGTGCCAATCGCCGTCATTGCCGCGACGATCTCCGGTCCAACCTCACCCTTGAGATACGGCACATCATGCATGTTCTCGATGATGATCCCATCCACCCCCCACTCTCTCTATACCTTCGCCTCCTCACGCGCCGACCTCACGAGTTCCGAAACCTTCTGCGATGCCCGCGGCGTCCCAGGCAGCGCACCAACATGTATGACGCCCACAATTGGTTTGGGGCGTGAAAATAGCGAAGTCATTAATCTGCCTCTATCTGCGTAATCTGTGATTTAAAACGAGGTCCACAGTTTACACGGATAGCGCTCATCATCGTTAACTTGACGGTGGCTTGAGGCCCATCATGCGCATGTAGGTGATGATGTTGCCGTAGTGCAAACTCGTGTGACCCACGTTGGTGAATAATGGTCTAAGCTGAGGGTTGGTGGAGCTGTAGGCGGTGTTGCATTTGCCGACGGCTTCTTTCAGTTTCGGAAGCAACGTGCCTTTATCGGTCGCTCCCGTTTCGATTGGGGTTGACCACTGGACTTTGTTTCCCACACCGTGAGCGCAGAAATAGTTGTAAGAGTCAATTATGTGTGCAATCAACTGGCCAAAGGTACGCACTGTGTCGACAGGCTTGTAGGTGTACTTGTCTGCGGGAACTGCTTCGGCGGCCTTCATCACCCAGTCGTTAACTTCATTGAAGCCGTTGCGCATGTCGGACGCGACGTCGAAGGGCTTTTCCGGCGTTGCCTGTCCGAAGCTCGTCGCGGCAGGCACCAACACACAACAGAGGATTAAGAAAATTCTCAGTTTCATATGATCTCCTTTTTGGCGGCGCATCCTAAACCGCAAGATATTCGAATTTCAATGATAAATACGCGAACGGTATCAAATCCGAGACGAACGGGGCTACGGATGACACAGATAGGCCCAGCATCTGCTGTTGACAGTAAATACTGTCAGGAGTATAGTGCGGCGCATGGTGCATCCGGTGCTGAAGGAGAAGGGCAGAAGGTACGTCGGGTTACTGGAGTTTGCACGTGTTAGTGAACAGTTACTGGCGGAGATGGGGCTCGAACAGGCGCGCGGGACAGTCACGAGTGTTCCTGATGAACGAACGATTCGGTACTACATGGCCGAAGGTTTGATCCAAACGCCGGGCGAAAAGCAGGGAACTGCTTCGTTGTTTGGTTATCTGAACCTCTTACAACTTTTGACCGTCAAGAAGTTGCAGGCTGAGCACTTGCCGATTCGAAAGATTCGCGAGCTAGTAGCCGGAAAAAGTGAGCAGGAACTCGAGATGCTGCTGGGTGTTGGAAGTGTCGCAGCGAAGAAGACTCGAGAGAGCGATGCGAAACGTTATCTCGAATCATTGTTAGCACCTGAATCAGCGCCACCGCCAATGATAGCTGACGCAGCAGCAGCACCATCGCCACCACCGCCGCAGAAGTTTGACCAGTCAGCATCGTGGCAAAGGGTTGAGATCGAACCAGGTCTGGAACTGCACATTCGCTCGGACTATTCGCCTCCGGCGACGAGCGGAAAAACCAAGAGCTTACTTGAAAAAGCCATCCACAGATTACGCAGATTACGCGGATAAGGAGATAAAGAAATGGAATACCCGAAAGTAGAGTTTTTTACGACGCACGCGAAGCTCGAAGCAGGACGTGAGCAGACTGTGGATGTGCTGATTCGCATTACGCCTCCCGCGCTGAGCCTTGATTTTAGCAGCCGGCCTAATTGGAAGGGACGTCCCGATCTGAATCTCAGCCTGGTCCTGGATCGTTCCGGTTCGATGGAAGGCGAGAAGATGGTCCGCGCTCGTGAAGCGGCGATGTTTTGCGTCGATCAGATGCTCGCGACAGATCGTCTCAGTGTCGTGACGTTTGACGATCGTATCGAAGTGCTGTTTCCGAGTGAGCCCGTCACAAATAAAGAAGCGATGAAAGATTTGATTTCGCGTGTCAGGGCTCGTAGTTCGACAGCACTGCACGAAGCCTGGGTGCGCGGCGGTTTAACTGTGAGCGAGAGCATGCTCGATCAGGGCATCAATCGCGTAGTCCTCATCACTGACGGCCTTGCAAATGTCGGCATCACAAATACTGACGAGATTGTTACACAGGCGATGGGTCTCTTTCAGCGCGGCGTCAGCACTTCGACGATCGGTATCGGCGCCGACTTCAACGAAGACCTTTTGATGCCGATGGCCCAGGCCGGTGGGGGCAATGCATGGCACGTCGTGGAACCCGACGATATGCAACACATTTTCCAGGTCGAGCTCGAAGGGCTGATTGCACAGTTTGCGCATACAGTTTCGCTGTCATTGATTCCTGCAGACGGAGTCCGCGTAGTCGATGTTCTTAATGATTTTGAATTCACGGAGACTGGACGCTATCGGCTGCCAAACTTGCAAGCAGGATCACCGCTGAACATCGTGGTCCAGTTGAGAGTGGGCGCACAGGAACTTGGTACTCAAATGCGCTTAGTTGATCTGCGTCTCGGATTCACGCCGCAGGACGCGAAGAGTGCGGAAGTGTTGAAGCAGGCGCATACGGTCGAGTTTGCAACGCAAACTGAAGTGGAGCGTAGTCTGGTAAATCATGAGGTGAGCCAGATGGTGCAGTTTTTGATGAATGCGCGGGCGCGAAATGAAGCGATGAAACGGATGGATCGTGGCGATTACGCGGGAGCACAGGTTGTGCTTGGCGACGCTTTGTGTGCGACACGATCACTTGATACTGCCAATGCGCCGGAAGTTATGGAGGAGTCTGCGTCGCTGGAAGAGCTGCGCTCATCTCTTTTTGATCGACTAAAGGACCAGATGAGCCGCAAGAAGATGGCCTACGGGGCGTACAGTCGACGCTCCGGCAAGTAAGATGGATCAGAGCAATTTGTGATAGGCGGAGATCATTTCGACGCATAAGCCAGGACATTTTAGCCACAAAAAGGCACAAAAGGCACAAAGCAGCACGTTTGTGCCCTCTGTGCCTTTTGTGGCTAAAAGAAAATCGTGTTGGCCCGAAATTACTTCCTGAGCGTTTTTGCTGAGACGACGTCTGTATAAGCCGAAGTCCCACCCGCGTTGAACGCCTTCACGCGGTAATAGTACTGCGTGTTCGGGAAGAGATTGCCATGGACAAAGTGTCGGATGTCCGGAAATACGCGGCCGACCTCGATGAAGTTGTTGCAACCACGCTGAGCACAACTCTCGATGATGAACCCGTCATGGTTGGTCGAATTACTTGTCCACACAATCTGAATCCGGTTTGCTGCGATGAAATCGACTCGCAGATTACTCGGCGCTGCCGGTGGCGGTGGAGGTGAAACGACAACATTGATGGTTGCAAGCGTGAAACCGGTATCGTTGTCGGTCACTTGAACGCCGATGGTATACGTACCAGCAGCAGCATACTTATGCTTTTCGAGAATTGAACCAGGACCGCCGGTAGTAGTCAGAGTTTTAGTCTGACCGTCGCCCCAGATCACGATGACACTGAGTTGCTCATCCGCGCCGGAGCCGTGATATCCCGGGTCAGTGTAATTGGCTGACAGCGTGACCTCATCTCCGAGAGTCGCCGCGGTCACAGCAAGATCGGAGACGATCGGGTTGACGTTGTTCACTTTCACC
Source organism: Pyrinomonadaceae bacterium (assembly GCA_035758935.1). GTDB lineage: Bacteria > Acidobacteriota > Blastocatellia > Pyrinomonadales > Pyrinomonadaceae > PSRF01. The sequence continues at coordinate 3,776 of DASTVU010000260.1, forward strand.
GGCCCTCCATCGACGTCGGTGCCGAAGCGATGATCGTTAGCGGAGACAGTGATCGAATACTCATCCGTCGGCGAACTGAATGGCGGATCGTCGACGTATGTATGTGTCAACGCGAATGGACCAACAGACTTTTCGAACGTTTGTGAATGGCCATCGCCCCAGTCCACCGTGAGCGTAATCGTGTCGCCCGCATTTCCGTCGACGATTTCGCCGGCCAGTGTCGCCGTGTCACCCTCATTAATAGGCGACGAAACAGTTACGTTACTCAATTCAGGTATGCTGTTCGCCGTGCCCCACGACGGACGGGTGTCGGTGGCGGCATTGTTCGACAGGTTAATCTCGCCAGTGCCGCCTGCTGTCATCGCCCAGATTTCAGCATTCCCGCTCCGGCCTGAAATGAAGATCACGGTGCCGCCGTCCGGACTAAACGACGGATCCAGATCTTGCGATGAGTGCTGGGTTAGATTCACCGGATTCGAACCGTCGGCGTTCATTATCATGATGTCCCAATTGTGGCCCGTTGGATCGTCCCGATCGCTTTGGTAAACAATCCGAGTGCCATTGGGACTGAAACTCGCGGTTCGATCGTCGGCGTTATTGTTAGTGAGATTGACGGGATTTGCACCATTCGCGTCCATCGCCCAGATTTCGACATCGTTGCCGTCAAAGGCGGTGAACATAATGTGCGTTCCGTCAGGACTAAACGACGGATTGAATTTGCTGAACGGAGGCTCCGTCAAACGGACCGCATTGGTGCCGTCTGAATTCATCTTAAAGATCTCGAGTCCACCTTCGCGATCGGAAATGAAAGTAATCTGCGTTCCATCAGGACTGAACGATGGATGTGCATCGCTTCCGAGACTGTTAGTTATGCGCTTTTGATTGGAGCCATCGGCATTCATAACGTAAATCTCAGCATTGCCATCGCGCGTGGAAGTAAAAACGATCTTGCCACCGTCGGCGCTAAACGAAGCTTCACCATCAAACTTCGTGTTGACGGTCAGTCGCTTAACGTCCGACCCGTTAGTATTCATCACATAAATCTCAGGATCATTTGGGACATCCCGAGTCGATGAGAAGACGATTTTTTCCTGTGCTGCCAGGACCGCCGGCATTGCCAGAAGAATGGCGATCAAAGCAAAACCCATTGATAAACTGCCGCGTTTTGTTCGTTGCTGCTTCATGATATCTCCAATTAGTTGCTCTGCTGGTTCTCGGCTGTATAAAAGTAGTATTCGGCGGTGTACGGTGATTCCTTGATCTGGCCGTCGAATTCACCCTGTGTTGACGGTGGCAAACCACCTACAGTGTTCACGCGCTGAATGAAGGTGACCTTGGCGAAGATGCCGGAACCTTCGGTGCGAATCTGCTTGAGCAACAACCACGCGATTGCAGTTGGATCCGGAGTGCAACCGGTGCCGAGGACGCGACGAGCTTCGACCAGGCTGCCACTCTTGCTTTCCCATTTTGGACCAACGTAGTGGGTACCAATTTCACCGTGATAGCTAGCTTCGGCGAAGAGGCCGGCCTGTGGAGCAACAAGGTCCCATTGTTGTGTGACAAGATTCCATTTGTAGATCTGCACGCCCTTCGCGTAAGCATGAAAAGCGAGTTTGTTTCCTTCTTCGACCCTGATGCTGGAACACTGCTCCGGTAGTTCCGGACCATTGTTGTTGTCGAATGCGAAGGCTGGTGTAACTGAGAGAGTAAGCAAAACGATAAGTGCAAAAACTATGCGATACATGATTTTCTCCTGCGAACGAATTTGCATAACCGAAAGATAAAGTTGCTGAAGACAGCCACTTATTACTGGTGGCCATAAAAAAGTTTCTAGCCACAAAAAGGCACAAAAAGCACAAATGAAAGAGATCAATCATTTTGTGCTTTTTGTGCCTTTTTGTGGCTAAGTTAGCTTCTGCCGACTCGCACAGGGATGATCATTGGGACGTTCTTTTTGTAACGTCTGTAGTGGTCGCCGTGCGCGCTGATGAGATCTCGCTCTTCAAACTGAATAGCAAGGAAGATGTATGCAGTCGTGGCGATGGCAAAGACGAGATGCGCGATCGTCATCGTTGGTGTTGACCAGAATGCAAACAGCCAGCCGAGATAGAGCGGATGCCGAACGTAGCGATAGAAGATTGGGGTTCCGAATTTTAGTTCCTTGTACGGTTTACCGATCAATACAAAGAAGACTTGTCGCAGTCCGAAAAGATCGAAGTGATTGATGAGGAATGTACTCGTTAGAACCAATAGCCAACCAAACGCGAAGAATCCAAAGAGAACTGTTCGCAAGGTAGGTTGTTCAACTGTCCAAACAGCGCCACCGATCGGTCGCCATTGCCAGAACAAAAGGAGCAGTGCCAGAGAAGAGAGCAATACATAAGTACTGCGTTCAGCCGGCTTTGGCACAAACCGCGTCCACCCACGCTTGAACCACGGTCGTGCCATCACGCTATGCTGGACTGCAAACAGCAGTAGCAAGCCGGCATCTATGAACAGAGCCTCCCCAAGTGGCCCTGTCCTCCCCGAGTCAATCGACTTGGGAACCAGAATGTTGCCGATGAATCCGATTGCGTAAAGAAAAGTTCCGAAGAAGAGCAGGTAACACAAGACTCCGTAGATGAATGTTGTAAGTCGTCTCAGCATGATTTCTCCTCATAAAAACCGCTTCGAATGAGGAAGTTGCTGAACTTTCAGACTTATTACCAAGCTAAAGGGGAAAAATTTGGACAGGATTAACAAGATTTTCATGATTTACAAGATATCCTGTAAATCCTGAGAATCTTGTTCATCCTGTCCCGATGTACCTCGGACTCAACGCCTGATAGCTTGAATTTGACGCAGTAGGTTTCTGGCAACCTCAGAATCGGGGTTCGCG
>DASTVU010000261.1:0-5039 GCA_035758935.1 Pyrinomonadaceae bacterium
TGCGTGAATACATGTTGCGTGATTATGCACAGCCAAAAGACTTCGAATCGTTTCTGTATGTCAGCCAGGTTTTGCAGGCTGAAGGTATTCGCATCGGCGCCGAGCACCTGCGGCGGATTATGCCTCACAACATGGGTTCGCTCTACTGGCAGATCAACGATTGCTGGCCGGTTGCTTCGTGGTCCAGCATCGACTATTTCGGACGATGGAAGGCGCTGCAATACTACTCGCGCAGGTTCTACAACGATCTACTCGTCAGTCCGACTGTGCAAAAGGGATATTTGAAACTGTTCGTTGTTTCGGATCGACCAAAAGCAGTGCCGGCAAAGCTCAGAGTTACGCTTATGAATTTCGAGGGCGCGACTCTGAAGAGTTTCCTTCAGGACGTTAACGTTGCACCGCTGACGAGTCGCTCGTATTTTGATCTACGAGTGGAAGAACTGCTTGGTGGAACAGACGGCAAAAACGCGGTTGTGTACTGCGAACTGCTGGTGAATGGAAAAGTGGTTTCGAGTCATGATTACTTTTTTGCGCCGTTCAAAGAACTGACATTCTCGAAGCCAACGATCACCTCCGAAGTGACGCGCGTGCGTGATGGCTTCAACGTCAAGCTAACAACTGATAAGTTTGCGAAGGCCGTGTATCTTTCAGTGGCGGAACACGACGGATTCTTTTCCGATAATTACTTCAATCTGGCGCCCGGAAGAGAGATCAGCGTTGAGTTTCGTTCGCGTAAACCGATAACGATTGAACAGTTCAAAGAGCGACTAGACATACGTTCTGTCTTCGACGCGTTTTAATCCACAGATTACACAGATGACTAACAAGGTTCGATGGGGAATTTTAGGGACTGCAAAGATCGCGCTGACGAAAGTCATACCCGCGATGCAGCGTAGCGAATGGTGTGAGATTGTTGCGATAGCATCGCGCGATCTCTCGAAGGCAAAGGCGGCCGCCGCGGAACTCCACATTCCAAAGACGTACGGAAGTTATCCGGCATTGCTCGAGGACGACTCGATCGAAGCGGTCTATAACCCGCTTCCAAATCACCTGCATGTTCCCTGGACGTTGAATGCCGCGGAAGCCGGTAAGCACGTTCTCTGTGAAAAACCGATAGGTCTTGATGCCAGAGAGGCCAAAGCGCTGATCGAGGTTCGCAATCGCACCGGCATGCGAATCCAGGAAGCATTCATGGTGCGCACGCATCCGCAGTGGCTCGAAACACGGCGGCTGATTCATTCAGGCCGGATCGGTTCGTTGCGATCGACCACAAGCTTTTTCAGTTACTTCAATCCCGACCCTGAAAACATTCGCAACCAACTCGAGTTCGGTGGCGGCGCGTTGATGGACATCGGTTGTTATCCGATCACAATCTCCCGCTTCATGTACGAGACTGAACCCCGGCGCGTGCTTGGGCTGATCGAACGTGATAAAGAAACCGGTACTGATACGTTGACGAGTGCAGTGCTTGATTTTCCAAACGGTCACTCGACCTTTACCTGCAGCACGCGACTCGAGCCGTACCAGCGTATGATCTTCATTGGAACCGAGGGTCGGATCGAAGTGCTGATCCCATTCAATGCTCCTAACGATCGCCCGACTCAGATTGTGCTCGACGATGAGACAATCGAGTTTCCAATCTGCGATCAGTACGAAATTCAGGGCTCGCTCTTCTCTCGAGCGATTCGGGAGAACGGCGAACAACCGATTCCGCTCGAAGACGCGATAAACAACATGGCCGTGATCGATGCGGTCTTTCGCTCTGCACAGACAAGTCAATGGGAGGAAGTGCAATGAAACTCACTACTTCATTCACCTTCGCGATACTTCTACTTCTCGCTGTTACTGTTGGTCCGACGCCAGCTCAGGACGACAAGTTTGTCTACGCCGACTTCGAGAAGGCCGAAAACGGACGACCAATCAGTAACAATGGCGGCATGGTCCAGATGTACACCGCACAGGAATCTACGCCGGTTAAGTACAAAGGGCTCGCCAATGCTTCACCCGGTGCTCCCGAGTTAATTGTTTTGAAAGACGCGCCGAACAATCATCTCGCGTCATTCGAATACAATCTGCTTGGTCCAAATCAGTGGGCCAACGTGACGTTGGAAGTGATGGGACGTCCGATGAAGGATGGAAAACCTGTCGCCGACGACGTTAGTGGTTACAAACAGTTAGCGTTGCAACTTTATGCAACGGGCGTCGATTCGTTGCGCGTAGAATTTGTCAGCCACGGACAAGGCATCAATATCACTTCCGGCTTTCCGCAATTGCCGATACGACTCAAGCCGGGCCTCAACACGTATGTGATTCCACTCAAAGGTGTTACGCAGCCTTCATGGGCCGAGAAAGTGGACACGAAGGAAGTACTGAAAAAGTTAACGGCAATCAGCATCAGTGCCTACTGCAATCAATGCACACCAGCATCCGGGATGGTTTTAGTCGACAACCTCGTCTTCCAAAAGTAACAACAGATGAAAAGATCAATCTGTGTAATCTGTGGATTACTTGCGCTTCAGCTCGTTGCATTTGCACAGGAACAACAGTTCGCCAATCTCGGTAACTTCAAACTTAAGAACGGCGGCGTGATCCACAACTGTCGCATTGGCTATCGAACTTTCGGGACACTAAACAGCGACAAGTCGAATGTAGTCGTGTTTCCCACCTGGGCGGGCGGCACAACCGAACAACTCAAGTCGAGCATTGGACCAGGTCGACTGATCGACAGCACGTCATATTACGTCGTTGCCATCGATGCGCTCAGCAATGGCGTCTCGTCGTCACCGTCAAATAGTCGATTGCAGCCGCGCATGCGCTTTCCGGAATTCAGCCTGCGCGACACGGTTACCACTCAGCACGAGCTCTTAACGCGCGTGCTCAACATTCATCGCGTTAAAGCTGTGGTCGGAATTTCGATGGGTGGAATGCAGGCGTTTCAGTGGCTCGTCTCGTATCCCGATTTCATGGAGAAGGCGATTCCGATCGTTGGCTCGCCACGTCTGGCGCCGTACGACTTGATGCTCTGGCAGGCACAAATTGATGCCCTCATGCGCGACCGCGATTGGAAGGGTGGTAACTATTCGGTTAACCCGGCTCGCGCGCTCGACTTCGCTTTCGGAGAACTGCTGCTCACAACTCCGACGGACTACAACCGTCGCAAGACGCGCGAACAAGTTTTCGCCGATCTTGAGAAGGCGCGGCGTGAGGCGGGTGGCTCCGATGCTAACGATAAGATTCGTCAGGTGCAGGCGATGATGAAACTCGATATCCCGCTCGAAAGTGCCTCAAAAACGGTGAAAGCAAAAGTATTCGTCGTCGTGGCAAAATACGATCACGTCGTCACACCTGGTCCAGCCACTGAATTCGCCAAACTGCTCGGCGCAAAATTTCTCGATCTCGACGGCGACTGCGGCCACCTCGCCACCAGTTGCGAATCCCATCGCCTCAACGAAGCCGTCGCCCAATTCCTTAAATAGCCACAAAAAGGCACAAGAAGCACAAAAGTAAGAACTACTCTTTTATGTGCTTTTTGTGCCTTTTTGTGGCTAAATTTTGATCGTCTTTGTAGCGCCACGTCGAAGCTTTACTACCGCAACCGTGGCTCGATAGCGAACGTGGCAGGCGGTTCCAGTGATGCTGTGGATTGTGACGTGGTCCAACCTGCCGTTCTTCCATTCGAGATCGATCTCGAAGCCGCCGCGTGCACGCAGGCCCTTAACAGATCCGTTGGGCCAGGCGGCCGGCAAAGCGGGTAACAACTCAATCTCGCCCGCGTGACTCTGCAACAGCATTTCCACGATGCCTGATGTCGCTCCAAAATTTCCGTCGATCTGAAACGGTGGATGCGCGTCGAAGAGATTGCGATAGACACCGCCACCTCCGCGAAATTCTTTTGCATAAACTGGAGACAAAGCCTTTTGCAACAACAAATACGCCCGATCGCCGTCACGCATCCTGGCCCATAAATTGATCTTCCACGCGAGACTCCAGCCAGTACCCACGTCGCCGCGCAACTCTAAACTCTTCCTCGCTGCTGAGAATAGCCGGTGGTCACCCAGGGTGATTTGGTGCTTGCCTCGCCTGGTGATCTGATTACTTGGAAATACACCATAGAGATGTGAGACGTGGCGATGTTGACGCTCCGGAGCCTCGAGATCCCAATCGTCTAACCATTCCTGCAACTGGCCCTCTTTGCCGATCTGCATCGGCGGCAAATGCTTCTCAACTTCCATGAGTTTGGCGCTAAAGTCTTTATCAATCCCGAGAATCGCTGCCGACCGCACACATTGATTGAACAGATCGCGAATGATCTGCGTGTCCATCGTTGGCCCAGCACAGATCGCAACACCGCTCGGGTGTTTGTTCTCGGGTGAAATCGAAGGACACGTCACTAGCCATTTGTGGCGCGGTTCTTCGACCAAAGTGTCGACGAAAAACTCCGCCGCACCTTTCATCACCGGATAGGCACGAGCGAGAAACTTTTTGTCGTTGGTAAATTCGTAGTGATGCCAGAGATGCGTGCAAAGCCATGCGCCGCCAGTGGGCCAAAAGCCCCAGAGTGGCCCATCGATCGGCGCGGTTTGTCGCCACAGATCCGTGTTGTGATGGCACACCCAACCGCGCGCGCCATAATGAACTCGCGCCGTGCGTGAGCCATTCTCAACCAGTTCCGACACCATCCGCAGCAGTGGCTCGTGACACTCCGACAGGTTCGTGGTTTCAACCGGCCAGTAGTTCATCTCCGTGTTGATGTTGATCGTGTACTTGCTCTCCCACGGCGGCGTCATCAAGTGATTCCAGATTCCCTGGAGGTTGGCTGGCTGTGTACCGGGACGCGACGATGAGATCAAGAGATAACGCCCATACTGGAAATAGAGGGTCGCCAGATGAGGATCCAGACCTTGTAGAAACTGTGCGGGTCTTTGGTCTGTTGGAAGATCTGCCGCGCTGGTTCGGCCGAGGTCTAGTTTGACGCGATGAAACAGTCGCTGGTGTTCGCGCACGTGAGCTGCGCGCAGTTGCTCGAACGACTTGCGACC
>DASTVU010000262.1:0-6513 GCA_035758935.1 Pyrinomonadaceae bacterium
TCTTGCCGAACCGTGCTCCCGTACTGATATAAACAAACGACACGGTATAAGCCCTCGAGGAATCAAGCCCCGCACGCAGCAATGGTACGCGAGTTCCATCAGCTCCCTCTACTGGCTTTACTCTTTGGCCTTCAACTTCCGCGGAGAGCAGTTGTGCGCCGGCAGGCAATTCCACTTTCATGAACGCCTTCGCGTGATTTCGCACACGCAAAGAGATCTCAGTCAGCGATCTGCCTTCAACAGTGGTGAGCGTCGTGACTGTCGCACGCTCGGCTACTGCCGAAAGAACATCCGCATCGAGAAACTGTCGCCATTCGAGTTGCAGTTTCGGATCATCGTTGCCGCGACGGTTGTAGCGGAACGCGGCCTGCAACGGGAAGTGTGAAAGCGAACGTGTTATCGCCCCGGCTTCACGCACGTCCATGCGACGCAGTCCGCCTGACTCCTTCGCCTCGAGTTCCATCGCGCCCACGCCCTCAACAAGCAGTTCACCTGTTTCGCGTTGCGCTCCCTCAAAAGCGAGCATAGGCGAATCTACTTTGGTTTCGCGGTTGCTTCGTTCAATTGCGATCAGAAACTGATGGTTGCGACGTGCCGGATCGTGAACTCGCAAGGTCAGCGAATTGCCCGACACGTCACTCGATTCGAGTGAGTTTCCTGAAGCCGTGGTCAGTTCGAAACCTGCCGGCAAGTTCATCTTGAACTCGGCTGCTTCACCCTGGATCACGTTGACATCGCAAAGTGCAGTGAGTCGCAGTTGCGATTCGCCAACCGAGACGACCTGCTTGATGTCCGAAAGAAAACGGATTTCGCGTTGCGCAACCGGTGCGGCAATCTCTCGCGTGGTCCACCAGATGCGCGCGGGCTTGCCGGGTTCGAGTGCAGCTTCGATCAGAGTGTTCCCATTGGAAGTTAGCCGGCTCGTCACTAAGCCCGGTTCGACACGAACGTTGGCGTGATTGCCGGGCAGTTCCAAACTCAATGTCGAACTGCTGGCGAGTGGCACAGGCAACATAAACGACGCACGGCCTGCTTCGATTCCCAGAGGCGCTGCGACACCGAGTGAGACGGCAAAGGGACCTGGACCATTAAGTATTGCCGAATGGTTTGCTCCTTCCTGCATCAACGGCAGTGGGTTGTTCAACTGCTTTGCGTCGAGAATCGTCAAAGCAGTCGTGAGAGGCGTCTTCACTGCTCCTTTTTGAAGCAACGACCCATCGATGTCTACTGTACCAACAAGCGTTTGATTCTCGACGCGAAGCTTGAAGACAGCGTGTGACAAGACATACGGAAGCGGAACGTCATCGGGTGTTTTGGGTTTACGCGTTGAGAGTTCAACCAGCCGGTTGTACTCGGCCAGCGACAGCGTTACGGTACTGGGAGAACCGGGAGCTGGTAATGCTGTATAGACCACAGTGTTTCGCTGTTGGGCGACGGCCACGGCGGCCATGACGGTCATCAATAAAATAAGTATTAGTACTCTCATTGCGCACCTTTCTTTCTCTCACGTTGAAAGTCAATCTCAACTGCCGGTGTTTGGTTCTCCGCGGTCAACTCCGATACGAGAAAGATCGACGGACCGAAGTGTGGGAAGATCAAGCGCAACGGACGATTGCGAGCAGGCCGGCTGCCGATTTTATCGCCGCGAAGTTTGGCGACAAGTTGTTTGGCTTCGGCTTGTTCGGCTGGAATCTCGCCTTCAGCGCGTTGCTGTTCTGTTACGGATGTAGTGTCCCCTGAACGGAAGGCAGTGGATACAGGCCCGGTGTAGGTCGCGACTCGAAAGTTTCCCGACAATCCCGGCGCCGGCGTCACGCGGTACAACGGCGGATGATGAAGCAGCAAGTGTGACTTCGAGATCGGTAGATCAACTGCAACAAGTGAAACTCGTGTTCGTCCGCGGTCGGTCCACGATGCCGCGCGATCGAGATATGAAACTTCGACGATAAACGCCGGCGCCTCTTCACCGGAGCGAGTCTTTTCAAGCGGAAGTAAGAACGAGCCATCAGGCGCTTTTCCGGGTCGTATCGGACGACCTGCAACGGATGCGCTCCACAACACTGCGGTCGAAGGCAACGTGAGTTTTAAGAAGTTGCGTTGATTATTCCGTACTGCAAAGCGCGACTGAACCAGAATTTTTCCATCAGCCGCAATCAGCGTGTTGTACTCCGCCTCTTCGATGTTTGCAGTCAGCACTGCCTGTGGCGTGTAACGAGCAACGTCGAGCGACAACGCACGCGGGGATTTACCGTCGGCAGGTTGGAATCTGAACGCGATCAGCGAAGGCGACTGGCGATTGGAGACGATTTGGCCCAACTCACTAGCTTCAGCGTCTTCGAGTCCATTTGGCTGGCGCTCTTTGATTTCGCCCGCGCCAAGCACTTCAATACCGACGCCACCCGTTTCGCGTTCTGCACTCGGAAGACGAAGCAACGGCACTTCAAACTTTCCAGCGCGCGGTAGACGCAGTTCGCCGCTTAGCGTGAAGCGCGCAGTTTTCTGCACCGGCTCGATGAACAACACTTTGAGTTCGTGGTTTGCAACGTCCCAGTCGGCAACCATCGCGCCTGAGACCTGGTTCACAGTTAACTGTTCCGGAAGTTGAACACGAACTTCGTTAGCAAGTCCCTGTACGACTTCAACCTGAACTTCAGCGTTTACCTGAGTCGCGTCTTCTCCCAGTCCGACCAGTTGCGTAATTGACCCGCGCAGTCGCAGCGGCTGGTTGGCGCGCACGTCATCCACTTTTCGTCGCCATGCGAAAGTGAGTGGCTCACCACCGCGCCCGTTTGCTACCCAGCGACTTCCGGTTGCATGTTCTTTATGTTCGAGCAGCAAACCGCCCGTGATGCGCACGTCGACACCTTGTCGAACTAACTCGACCGTGGCGTGTGATACGGCTGAATTACTGACCGGAAGATGCAGAATGTCAGTGCCTGCGACTGTCGTTACCGGAGCGACGATTTGCATCGTCAACACTGAGCGCCCGGTTTTTGAAAGCAGCAGATCGGCGCGTCCCGGACCTTTATCAGTCGTGTTCATTGCGAGGTTGACTGGCCGGCCGTCGAGTTTTGCATCGCGCACTATCAAGCCGTCGGGCATCGCGATGCGAACCCAACCATTCTTGATCACGTCGACTGTAAGCCGTGCCTCGCCGGTGGCGAGATCGCCGTCAACTTTCAAATCGTAGTCGATGCGACTAAGTGTCGCTTCGACGGGAGGCGCAGCAGGTTCGGGGTCGGTCGGGTAGGCAGCACGTTTCAAAGCCATGTATTCATTCACGGGGAGCACAACCCAACCGTCAGGCGGCGGTGTTGCAGTTTGTGCAAAACTGGAAACGCCGGCAGCGACGAGTAGGGTGAGCGCGAGCGCCATGCGGGACGCACGCAAACGCATTTGATTCATGGGAAAATCTCCTTTGCAATTTCGTGTGCTCGTTGGCAGGCACACGTCGAGACACTGCGGCTAAGGTCGCCGCACAAATCAACCCACACTTTGGTTCGAATCGAGATCGAGGCGTGATCTCTCGGTAAAGCTGGACCCTAAGATGCAGTGAGGTTGCCCAAAGTCGCCTCGGCTCTGTGCAACCTCTGAGTTCTCTGTGTCTCTGTGGTTATTGTTTGGTGAGGCATTAATCCACCACAGAGACACAGAGAACACAGAGGTTGCACGGAGAAACAGAGTTCTACCGGTCTCGGTACTCTTTTGGCGTGACGCCGGTCCAGCGTTTGAAGGCGCGATGGAAGGAGCTCGATTCTGAGAAGCCGAGCAGGTAGGCGACCTCGCAGATCGCCATCTCGGGTTCGCGCAGGTATCGCATTGCGAGTTGACGGCGCATCTGATCGAGAAGCTCGTTATGCGAGGTGCCAAGCTCGTGGAGTTTGCGTTGCAGTGTCCTGGGCGTGAGGCTTAGTTGATCTGCAACTCTCTCCAGCGAGGGATCGCCGCCGCGAAATTCATTCGCGATGATGCTCTGCACCTGATCTACGAGCGAATCGCGTGGTGGATACTTCGCCAGCATCTCTTCCGCATGACGATCCAGCACAGCGCAAAGACTCGCATCCGCCTTCGCGATTGGAAGTGACAACGAGCTTGATGCGAAGGTGAAACGATTTGAAGGTGAGTCAAATCGCACGGGACAACGGAACAGTCGCAAGTGCTCCGAGATGTCAGCCGGCGCGTTATGTTGAAAGTCGATAGCGCTTGGAGCGAACTCTGCCGAAGCGATATTGCGGCAGAGTGTTGCGACAGTCGCGAGCGTCATCTCGCTGTCTTGCCGGTGCTCTACTATTGAAGTGTCGGCATAGCGGTAGACGATGGCACTGGTTTCGCCCGACGATTCCAATGTGAAAAATGCTCCATCAGTCCAGATCGAGTGATAACGAGAAACACGTTTGAATGCGGCGCCGAGAGTCGGACTGTTGAGTGCAGAGTAGCCGACTACATCGAACGCCGACGGATGGATGCTTTCACCGAGATGAAGCCCGAAGTTGTCATCGCCGGTAAGTTCGGCAGCCTTTTCGTAGAGAGCAACGAGTTGGGCAAAGGGAATGCGATTGTCGGGATCGAGCAAGACGGTTGGGTCGAGCTTCACAGCGTCGTAGAGACTTTCGGGTTTCACGCCCTCAGCTGCCGCCAATCTGATGATTTTTTCGACGGCTTTAGCCTGAATTGTGAATGTCCGGTTCATTCCTTCTTCAGTTAACATCCGGCTGGCACAGCGCGTCAATTTGTTGTCGCTTGCGGTCAATGCCATCCACAGATTTCGCAGATTATTTCTGTGTAATCTGTGGACAAAGAGAGGTAGTTGATATGACCAGGAGAATCACGTGCGTCGCTACAGTGTTGTTGATCTGCTGCGTGGGGGTTCTCGCGCAGATCAAAGATGTCAACTTACTGCTTTCGACCCAGCCTGCGGGACGAGATCCGCAGCGATACAAGGGTTACGTTGAGCCTCAGTTTAAAGCGGCCACGCAACGTTCCTTCTATCTGACGATGCGTGATGGCGTGAAGATCGCCGTGCAGTTAGTGTTGCCAAAGGATCTGCCGGCTGGGCAGAAGATTCCGGCGATTATGAGCATGACTCGTTACTGGCGCGCACGTCAGGATGGACAACCGAATTTGTTTTTCCCTGGTCACGGGTATGCGATGGTCTTCGTCGACGCTCGCGGCACCGGTGCGTCCTTCGGAGTTTGGAAAGCACCGTTCAGTCCTGACGAGGTGAAGGATTACGGTGAAGTAGCGAGTTGGATCGTTACGCAGCCGTGGTCTAACGGAAACGTTGGAGCCATCGGCAATTCGTACACGGGCAACACGGCTCTCTGGCTTGCGTCTACGATGAACCCGGCCGTGAAAGCAGTCATTCCACGTCACTACGAATTTGATCTCTACAATGAGACTCCATACCCGGGTGGTTTGTTGACTGACTGGATGGTTAAAACCTGGAACGAAGGGAACCGGCAGCTCGACACGAATCCCGGCGTGAGACTGGTTGACGAAGACGTGGACCAGAAACTTTACCAGGAGGCTACAAAACGCCGTGGCGAGAACATGGACGTTTACACTGCGGCGCTGAAGACGACTTTCCGTGACGATCGTGCTTTTGGATATTCGCTGGACGAACTGAGCCTCCACAGCTACAGCGCGCAGATCGAGAAATCAAATGTTGCTATCAATAACTGGGGCGGATGGTTCGATGCCGCTACGCCCGAAGCCACTATCAAGACGTTTCTGACGCTGAAAAATTACCAGCGCGCAGTGATTGGACCATGGAACCACGGCGCTTTGCAGAATGCGAGTCCTTATCAAACGCCGGAATCAAAGCGCGTGATGTTGAATTTCGAGTTTCTTCGCTTCTTCGATCGTTATCTGAAAGGCATTGATACAGGGCTGGATGAAGACAAGCGCTTGTTTTATTTCACAATTGGCGAAGAGCGATGGAAAGTGACGAACACATGGCCGGTTGCGGGCGCGCGCATGATGCCGTGGTATTTCAACGAGAACAATTCACTAACGACGAAAGCACCAAACGGCAAGTCGGACGCGGATAGTTACACTATCAATTTCGACGCCACCACCGGCGCGAAAAATCGTTGGCACACACAGGTTGGTGGCGATGTTGTTTATCCGGATCGTGCCGAGGAAGACAAGAAGCTGCTCACGTACACGAGCGATCCGCTCGATGCCGACATTGAGATCACGGGGCATCCAATTGTCAGTCTCTTTATCACTTCAACTCACATAGACGGCGCGTTCTTCGTCTATCTTGAAGAGATCGATGAGAACGGAAAAGTCACATACCTGACCGAAGGCGAGCTGCGTGCGCTGCATCGCCGCGTGTCGAAGGAACAGTCGCGGGTGAAGCTTCCGATTCCGTATCATTCGTTCCTGAAGAAGGACGCAATGCCGCTCGTGCCGGGGCAAGTGGCTGAGCTGACGTTTGGATTGCAACCCATTTCAGTGTTAGTTAAGAAAGGTCACCGGCTGCGCGTCGCAATTGCGGGTCACGACAAA